>JARGOW010000068.1:4020-8405 GCA_029212955.1 Planctomycetota bacterium
ACCGGATCCAGCACCGCCAAGTCCAGATCCAGGTTTCCGTCCACGTGGGAAAAGATCGCGTCCACTTGCATTGTCGCGCCGGGAGCAAGACAGGTTGTATAGTAATCCCAATCCGAATTGCTCGCCCAAAGCCCGATGTAGCTGCCATTGTCGAGTCTGGGACCTTGATAGGAACCATCATTGGGTTCAAACGTATCTGTCGCCAATCCCTGACACGCCCCGGTCAAGTGAACCACGTTGAGCGCCCCTTCATTCTCAGGGTGACCAAACGTATTTGCCACCTCAGAATTCACGAGATAAGTATCGCCAGCTTGGACCCCCGCGAGCGTGAACCCATTCCCCTGGCCCCCATTCACACTGTGCGTAAAGACCGTACTGCAACCGGCATCGATCCCCGCACTCAAGATTGTCCCACCAATCGCAAGCCGTGTATCAAACCAATAGTCTCCAGCCAAAGGAGCCGTCCATTGAAAGTAGGCTGGAACCATCGAACCCGCGGAGTTCAAAGGCGGGGCCGCAACCCAACGCATGGACACCTCACCCACGACCGGTTCAGGGGTGGAGCAACTCACCCCTTGAGCCGTGGCAGGAGCAGCGCTTCCGAGGAGTATGAGCGAGAGAACGGTGATAAATTTCATCATGATTGGTTTCCGGCAATAGTGGGCATCAGACAAGAATAGTGGAGCAGGAAAAGGCCCTTCAAGCGCTCCCGATCCTCAGGTTTATCATGTCATGGCAATAACCGATAGGCGGCATTCAGCCTAGCCTACGGGGAGTGGCCATACCCGGTAACGTAGTGCCTTCCCCTGGCCCTTGAAAAAAACGAGGTCGGAGCACTTCCACGTAGACCCAGGACGGAGATGGGTCACATGCACGGTATGGCGAATGGCCTCGCATTCAAGCTTTGCCCCGTCTCTCACAAAGCAAAAAAAGTGAGCCGACCCTACCACTAGCGATCCAGTCACCGTAGTCCGCGTGCTTGTGCTCTGACAAAAAGGGACTCGAGGCAAGTGCACAACCGGCCTCTTCCAAGCTATTGGATGGAGAGGAAGAGCCGGCTCTCTTTGAGGAATGAGAGTGCGTCAACGTGGCCGGAAATTCCTTGTTTTGGCAAGTGGGCGTGGATATGGGTGCTTTGGCCGTGGTGGGTTAGGAGGCCGCCGGCGTCTTGGGCGTAGAAACCGATTAGGGTGACGGGTTGGTTTTGGCTGGTGTGGCGCCAGGGTGCGGGGCCTTCGGGGTTGGCTATGGGGCAGGAATGGTTGAGCACGTGGAGGTGGAGTTCAGCGGCGGTGCTCTCCACCCGGAATGGGAAGGGCTGCGCTATGTCGTGACCGTTCGCTGCTGCGATTGTCTTGACGGAGGCCTCGAACGATTTGAGGTCCAAGGCGGGAGGCAATACGTGCTCGGTCCAAGTTTCAACGTCAGCGATCACGAACAGCGTGGCTTGATCGCCGACGTCTGCCATGCGCGCATTGTAGACGTCCTTACCGTCTACTTGCTTTACCTCGGCTAGGTGGATTTCACCGGCCATGACTGTGATCTCGGCGGCCATTCCCTCGAGGGCTCCTACGGCAAAACTATTCGGGCCTACGACCTTACTCAGCTGCACCCGGCCTTGGGTTTTGCCGTTGCGCATGACTTCGCGCATGCCTCCCCAGGATCGGACTTGGGTAGAGGGGCTTGACGGATCTTCTTGAACGTCAAGCTGGTTGGAAGGAGTCGATTGGCAGGCAACCGGTAAAAACGAAAGGGCGATGAAGGAAACGATGCGGTACATGGTGGCAGGATTCGATGGAACGATCGAGAGTGGCAAATCACTTGCCCATGGCGAAGCGGCCGTAGGCGAGTTCGGCGGTTCCGAACCAGTCGAAGGATTGCTTTCGGAAGGCTTTCCAGTCCTCGTAGAGTTTACGGTAGGAAGGATCCTTGGCGGCGATGTCTTCTAGTAAAGCCTGGGAGGCTTCTTTGGCGCCGCCCATGATTTCGTCCGTAAAGGGGCGCATGGTGATGTCGCTTTTTAGCAGGCTCTGAAGGGCTGCCGGATTCTTTGCGTCGTAGCGGGTTTGCATGGCCATGGAGGCTTCGGCGCAAGCGGCTTCAAAGGCGGCCTGGTAGGCGATGGGGAGTTTGTTCCAAGCGTCCTGGTTGACCAGGAAAGATAGGTTCGGACCGGGCTCCCACCAGCCGGGGTAGTAGTAGTTTTTGGCGACCTGGTGAAAGCCGAGCTTTTGGTCGTCGTAGGGGCCGACCCATTCGGTGGCGTCGATAGCGCCGCGTTCGAGCGCCGGGTAGATATCGCCTCCGGCTAGGACTTGGACCGAGACTCCGAGGGCGTCCATGACCTTGCCGCCTAGACCGGGGATGCGCATCTTGAAGCCTTTGAGGTCCGCGAGGCTTTCGACCTGGCGCTTAAACCAGCCGCCCATTTGCACGCCGGTGTTGCCGCCTTGGAACGGGATCACGCCAAAGTCGGAGTAGACCTTGCGCATGGCTTCGCCCCCGGGTCCTTCGCGCAACCAAGCGGTTTGTTGGCGCGGGGTGAGACCGAAGGGTACGCAGGTGTCGAAGGCTAGCGCGGGGTTTTTACCCGTGTAGTAATAACCGCCGGTTTGGCCCACTTCGGCGCCGCCCTGCTGGACCGCATCCAGCACCTGCAGCGGCGGCACGAGTTCGCCACCCTCGTACACGCGGATGGTGAAGTTGCCCTCGGTCATTTCGGAGAGGCGTTTCGACAGGACTTCGGCCGCTCCGTAAATCGTGTCGAGCGAGCTGGGAAAACTCGAAGCCAGACGCCAACGCACTCGCTCCACGGTGCGGACCGATGTGCCCACCGATCCGGTGCAGGGATCGCACGCCACAAGGCCACCAATCGCCGACCCAATCAAGCCGGTTCTGATCAAGCGCCTGCGCGACAAATTGGGGGTATCGGGCTGGGGGTTGGTTTTCGGACTAGGAGAAGGATCTTCCATGGCGTGGTCAAAACTGGGCCGAATTGAGATTCGTGGGTCCGCACCATGGTATCACGCGGGAATTTGCAATTTCGGTTCTGCGGAACCTCCGCTGTTTTGACGATGGGATCCAAGCCGAAGAGAATCACGCTTCGCCTTCGCTGCTGCCACGGAAAAAGGCATGCTGCACCCCCCGCCCCCAAACGCCCCCCACAAATCAAACGAAGTCGCCCATGGGACTTTCGTTCTTTGGGATCGCCATGGTTCTCGTGGGGATCGCCACCGTGGCTGCCATCGGAATCCCGCTCTGGTTCCAGCAACCTTCGATCACGCTCAAGAGCGCAGCGGACTTGCTCGTGAACGACATCCTGTCGGTCCAGGAACACGCCATCGTGATGCGCGTGGGTAGTCAGATCGAATTCGATGCCGATGGCGGCGGATATCAGGCTATGGACGCCACCGGCATGGCCTTGCCAGCACCCATGGGCGGTGGACCCTACCTGCGGGACTTCGATCAAGACGCGGTCTTCGAGGGTGTAAAAGTCGAAGAAGCCGAATTCGGTGGGGCCCGTCGACTCGAATTCAGCCAAAAGGGCTACTCAGTGAGCGACGGATACGTGGTGCTCAGCTTCCGCGGAGAAACCCGGCGCGTGGTCTTCGATGCGAACGAAGCCTACGTGGTCGGCGAAGGCGAGCGCTAGGCTGCCCCAGGCTGGGCACCTAGGCCTTGGCTGCCCAAGCTTCCACTCCACCCTTCACGCACAGCACATCCGTGAATTTATGGCCAAGGAAATAGCTAGCCACATCGAGTGAGCGGCCTCCATCCTGGCAGATAAAGACGATACGGCGGTCCTTGGGAAGGCCCATGTACTTGCCCTGGTCGTTGTAATCGAGCACCTCAGCGCCTTCGACCTCGCCCGACTCGCGCTCTTCGGGAACCCGAACATCAACGAAGGAGAAGTCCGCCTTCTCGGCCAACCACTGGCGCACGGTGTCCGGCTCCACCTGGGCTTGGCTGTCCAACTCCTGGGCGGTCACGATCGTGCGGACCATGTCGTTGATGTCCAAGATGTTGTGATCCTTGGCGACCTGGGCCAGAGTGTCCTCGGGCTGGAACCCACAAGCGTTGCAGCCGCCCACGTGGTAACGCTGGAAGAGGGCACGCTGCGCGGCGGGGGCCACGCTGAGGATGGCCTCCATGGTCATATCGGGGGTGATGGTGATGTTGCTCATTGGATCGGTGGTTTGGGGCGGGGTAAGTCTATCGTGCGCGGCAGGTTCGGGCAATTTGCATGGGACTTGCGATTCTTATTGGGATTGCTTTGCCACCGGAGAGGGTACGAGCAGGTCTTGTGGGCTGGCATAGCCCCTAACGCTGGGCGGGTGGGGGATTGGGATGGTGCGAGCGCCCGGGACTGCCACATGCACCCCCCC
>JARGOW010000068.1:8518-11065 GCA_029212955.1 Planctomycetota bacterium
AGACCTCCCAGCCCCCCCAGCCTACCCTCACGCACCCCGAAACCGAGGAAACGACCATGGCTGCCCAAATTATCACACCCCGCGATCAAGACTATTCCCAGTGGTACCAGGACATCATCACCCGCGCCGAGCTCGCTGAAGCCGCCGGCGTGGTCCGTGGATGCATGGTGATCCGTCCCCACGGATTCGCAATCTGGGAGAAGATCCAAGCCGATCTGGACGCACGCTTGAAGGCCACCGGCCACAAGAACGCCAGCTTCCCCTCTCTCATCCCCATGAGCTTCCTGCAGAAGGAAGCCGAGCACGTGGAAGGCTTTGCCCCCGAGCTCGCCGTGGTCACCGAAGCTGGAGGCAAGAAGCTCGAAGAGCCCTACGCCATCCGCCCCACCTCGGAAACGATCATCGGCCACTTCTTCTCCAAGTGGATCGACTCCCACCGTGACCTGCCCCTGCTGATCAACCAGTGGGCCAACGTCATGCGTTGGGAAATGCGCACCCGCATGTTCCTGCGCACCAGTGAATTCCTCTGGCAGGAAGGCCACACGGCCCACGCCACCCACGCTGAAGCCAAGGAAGAAGTCGCGCGCATGCTCGATGTCTACCGCGACACCCTGCACGACGTGCTCGCTGTGCCCGTCATCCGTGGCATCAAGACCGCCAACGAGCGCTTCGCCGGCGCAGTCGAAACGCGCACCATCGAAGCCATGATGCAGGACGGCAAGGCCCTCCAATGCGGCACCAGCCACGACCTTGGTCAAAACTTCGGAAAGGCGTTCGACGTTCAATTCCAGAACGCGGAAGGCCAACGCGAATACGTGTGGCAGACGTCCTGGGGCGTTTCCACCCGCTTGATTGGTGCCCTGATCATGAGCCACTCCGACGACGACGGCCTGGTCTTGCCCCCCAAGCTGGCCCCCATCCACGTGGCTATCGTGCCCATCTACCGCAAGGACCACGAGCGCGCCGCGGTTATGGAAGCAGCCAACCGCATCGCAGGCGAATTGCGTGAGGACGGCCTCACCGTGGAAGTCGACGACCGCGAGGGCATGAAGCCCGGCGCCAAGTACTACCACTGGGAGCAGCGTGGCGTGCCCATTCGCTTGGAGATCGGCCCCCGCGATCTGGAAGGCGAATGCGTCATGGCCAAGATGCGCATCTCCGAACCCGACGAGCGCGGTCGCCCCATGAAGGAGTCCCTCCCCTGGAAGGACCTGGGTCTGGCCATTGGCAAGCGCTTGGACGCTTTCCAAACCAAACTCTACGACGACGCCCTCGCCCGACGCGTGGCCAAAGAGGTCAGCGTCGACTCCTGGGATGATTTCGCCGATCTCTTCAAGGGCGAAGGCGACTCCAGCTTTGTCTGGGCCCATTGGGACGGCACTTCGGAGACCGAACTTGCCATCAAGGCGGCCACCAAAGCCACCATCCGATGCATCCCCTACGAAGAGGATGGCCCCGCCGCGGAACCCGGCGTCTGCATCAAGACCGGCCAGCCCAGCGCCCAACGCGTCCTGTTCTCCAAGAACTACTAAGAGGTCACTCCTCAAAACAACGGGGGGCCCGGCGATCGCAGGGCCCCCCGTTTCTGTTGATTGGAGCTGACCCGAACATGCGCCAGATCTCCGCTCGCGTATTGTCGTCGAGCATGCAACCGGTCACGGCTGCAAGCTCGTTCACTAGAACTCGATCGAAAGTCCGCTCGACAGGTTGGAGGTCGTCGCGCCTCCTGTTTGATCCCGGTACCAAACCTGGAAATGGTAGGTTTCGCCAGACTGGATCAATGGCGTGCCAGGCAAGGGCAGGGTCATGGGCACGTCGTACCCCATGCCACTCGCCGAGGTTCCACTCAGGTTGTTCAAATCCCCGACCGCGTTGAATATGCCGATGGAAATCCGATTCGTCCCAGAGTGGTTGTACCGGCCGATCGCCGTGCCCAGGCACAGGCTTCCGGAGTCGATGACGATGGTGGAGGGATTGATCCCCGTGCCCATCAGGAAGTAGGCGAACTCACCCGGGGGACCGCCGGCGGCATCCAAGTGCCAGCCGCTCGGGGAGGCGGGTTGAGTGCTCGCCTCCAGAATGCAGATTTGCCCCGATGAGTTGGGTTCGGTATCGCAGAAGTGTTGTCCCTCTCCACCGAACCAGTTGCCTTCGATTCGCAGTCCTCCAAAGAATTGGCCCATAGAGTCCAACCCTCGTAGGGTATAGGCCAAATCGGCCAAGCCATCACCGTTCCAATCTCCAACCGGCAGCAGGTCCCAACCCACTTCGCCAGTGGTCGGACTTGCGGTTGTGTTGTAGTAGGTCCTACGGAACAGCAGCTCTCCTGTGGCGCCGGAGAGCACATTGATCGCGCCCCCATTTCCGCCCCCTTGGTCGCCGCCTTGTCCCAGGGCAAAGTCAGGAATCCCGTCTCCGGAGGCATCACCAAGGGCTACCAAGTCGACCCCCAAGCCCGCGCCGGGATCTCCCGGATAGTCCCAAAGTATGCTGTGGTTTGCGCCGGAATACACGGTGACTCCCCCGCTATGGCTCCCGTTCGTATTC
>JARGOW010000069.1:0-2407 GCA_029212955.1 Planctomycetota bacterium
CAACCCCGCCGATGGTGCCACCCAATTCGCCGAAGTGACCGTGGCCAGCGGTGAAACCAGCGTGGCTCGCTTCGTGACCCGGCCTGGTACGCGGCGCACATTGCACCTGGTCCGCAAGAGCGGCGAACCCGTGCGATTCCAAACCCAAGCCAGCGTTACGGGATCCGGAGACAGGATTCACCTACTCACGGGGGATCTGCGCCGCGTCCAGGTTTCGGAAGGACCGACGGTCATCGAGCTCAACGGCCTCGAACTGGGCACGTACATACTGCAGGTCACCGACGTGGCGGGGGATTCTCACACGTCCCAGTTTACCGTGGGTTCCATGGAAGTGGATTCGATCGAGATACCTTTGGATTGGTAAGCGGGACCTCCATTTGCACTTCCGAGGCTGTTTCAGGCCCCTGGAAGCCCATGGAATGGGATTGAGCCCTCCTACGGAACCCCTGGGCCGTATCTGGGTTGTAACAAGACCCAGATGTCCAAATCGCCCCCAACGATCTCCGCTGGGTTCCGTAAGATTTGGCTTCACCAGTCCCTCTTTCAGTCCTGAAACCAATGAAAATCTATCAATCCCTGCTGCTCGCGGTGGGTCTGTGTCTCACAGCCTGCGCCAGCCTCACAACCAACCAGTCCGCCCCCCTCACCGTGCATGTCGTGGAGGCGTCCGGCGGCGCCTGAAGCGCGGCTAAAATGGCCCGTGCGGCCATGGAAAGTCTCGACGGAATCGATCGCATGATGATGAGCGGCACCCGTGCCACGCTTGTTCTTGCCAAGGATTCCAAACTCACCGAAGCGGATGTTGCCAAAGCTCTCAAGGACAAGGGACTGAAATTCGAGAGCTTCGAAAAGCAAACCGTCGCGCGCCCCGCGGCAGCCTATGTGGCCAAGACGCCTAAGTTCACATGAGCCGTCACCGCTAAGAAGGTCCGTGCGGCCTTCATCAAAGATGTTCCCGGAGTTCAAGACGTCTTCTGTGGCACCCAAACGGTTGTCCACATGAAGAAAGGAGCTACCAAACTCGACGCCGAAGCCGTCGAAAAACTCCTCGCAGGATTCAAAGTCAAAGTCGACGGCGTTTCCCGCGACGACACGGCCGTGCTCTAGAGCATAGGACCATAGAGTCACCCAAAAGCAGGGGAGCCTTCCGGCTCCCCTGCTTTTTTTCGTCCCACAGGTACGGGCCCATGAAACAACCGCAAACTCCCGGCTTCAGCCTAAGCCCCGGTCTGCAACCCAGCCAACTTGTCCGGGTTTCGTTGCACGTGGATGCTTTGAACCCGGTCGTTGACGACTTGCAACTGAAAGGCTGAGACGACCTGGCCTTCGTCGAGCAGCAGGGTGCTGGGACCGCCGTTAAGCCAGGTGTGGTGGGCATGCACGGGGGCGGGGTTGCGAGCGGAGATGAAGATACGATCGAAGAACCGCAACACCTTTTCCAAGCCGTGGATGGGATGGCGGGCGGCACTGGCCTTGCCCCCCCCATCGCTACGCAGGACCACATCATCGCTGAGCACAGCGCGCAAGGACCCCAAGTCCCCGGTCCCGAGAGCTTGAAAAAAAGCCCCAGACACACGTTCCACAGATTCCCTGTCCGCCGAATAACGAACAGGGCCGGAGCGCAGACTCTGACGGGCCCGCGAAGCCAACTGACGGCAGTGTGCCGGTTGCAGTTCGAGCATCTCCGCAATGTCCGTGAATTCGTAGTCGAACACATCGTGCAGCAGGAAGGCGGCACGCTCCGCTGGCTTCAGTTTCTGCATGGTGGCGAGCAGGGCCATGGACAGGCTCTCATCCAATTCCTCGCGACTATCGTGGGTGGTGGGCTGTAGGGGTTCCGGCAGCCACTCCCCGGTGTAATTCTCCCTGGTTCGCTGGGACGATCTCATCCGATCCAAACACAGGCGTGTGCAAACCCGGGTGAACCAGGCCCTCGCATTGCGCAGCTCCGGCTGGCCCGCTGAAAGCCACTTTAGATAGGCTTCTTGCACCATATCTTCGGCCTCCGCCACCGTCCCCAACATGCGATATGCAAGTTGGGTCAAGTAGCTACGCTGAAGTTCGAAATCCGGATCAGGCTTCATGGGAGTGGACCTAGAAATCCAGGTGCAATGCCTGGCAGGTTTGGGTCGCAAGCATAGCCTTTTTTAGGGTCGGATAAATGCGGCTGCCCACGATGCACGTCGCCAATTCGGCAAATCCCGCATCCCCCAATTCAGACCGCAATGCCTCGGCCGCATCCTCGTCCATCGCATCCACCCCTAAGACCCGCCGGACATGGTCCCGCACCGAAACCAGCAGGGGCGGTAGCTCATCGGGCCTGTGTACCAGGGTCTCCAAAAGCGATCGGCTCACGCCCGCCTCGACGGCCATGCGCAGACTCAACTGCGCGCAAGCCCCGCAGTCC
>JARGOW010000069.1:2417-3899 GCA_029212955.1 Planctomycetota bacterium
CCTCCACCTGCATGCAAACGATGCGGGCAACAAAATGGGCTTCCAATGATAGCTCGACCCGGTAGTGCCCCAGGGCCTGACTCGCTGCAAAATGTTCAAAGGCTTGCGGGGCTGCCCGGTTCAAGTCGAGCAGGTAGTCCACATTGTATTGGTAAGCTTGGCCAAAGGCTTGCAGGTCAGATTCGGTGTTGGATGTGGTGGTCATGGTCTCGGTTTGCAGATTTTATTGCGCCGAATTTGGCGCGGGTTCCTGCCCGATTGACGATCCAGACCCAAGCCGTGTGACAACCGCCCCCAAAATCCGAGGCAAAATGGGAAGATACAGCCCCCCACGACTCCCTCCTACCCATGACCCAATCCCACTTCCAAGCCGTGCACCCCGTGCTTCCAAGCCAGCAGGTTCCAAGGGCCATCGAATTTTATATTGAGCGCCTGGGCTTCGAGCTTGTTTTCCAGGATTCACCCCAGGCTCCCCGCTATGGTGGCCTGCGTCGCGGCTCCGTGGAACTGCATGTGCAGTGGCACGACCCTGCGGAGTGGCATGCCGTAGAGAGGCCCATGTTGAGGTTCCGAATCCAGGGTCTCGAAGACCTCTTCGGAGAATACTCGCAACGAAATGTCTTTCACGACCACACCGAATTGCGTCAAACCGCTTGGGGCACGAGGGAGTTCGCCTTCTACGATCTCGACGGCAACGGCCTCACTTTCTTCGACGCTTCGTGACCCCGATCAATCGTTCAAGAAAACATAATCATCGCCCTCGGCTTCCGAGTGGCAGTCGATGCAAAAGGCCGGCTTGCCCGAATGGGTTTGCGTTCCGCTCGGACTGTAGCGCACCCAGAACCAGTCGTTGTGTTCGGGATCCACGCCCTGCAAGCGTTGCATGACGGTGATTCCGGTCAGCGCCCCCTCGTCCTCCTTGTCAAAGTTCTCCTTCACGATGATCGACTCGTAGGGCAAATCCTGCTGGTTGGCCTCCGCGATACCGTTGGCATACACCCGTACGAAACGGCCGTGCACCGAGTCCCCTATCTGAAAGCCCTCAAACCCCTCGAAATTCCCCCAACTCTTGTAGTCGGCAATTTCGTTGTACAAGTCATCGGCGCGGGTTTGCTCCTCCGGTGTACCAAGGGATTTGCAGGCGGATAGGGTCAAAGCAGAGGCCAACGCGAGGGTGGCGAAACGGCGAAGGGAGAGATTCATGGTGGGGTCGGGGTTCGGATGTGCCCCGGGTACGACCGAAGGACCCCGGAGTGACACGGAACCCGACAGAGTTCCCGTGGATAACCTCGCATCTAGGGCCCCGGAATGGCTCCCCTTTTGACGCGGCTCCACCAACCCGGGACTCCAGCCGCATTCCACCGCCAAATCACGGGGATTCGCTATGCTGGTACACCCAGCTCTCCTGCCTCTCTCAGCACGAAAATCATGATGCATCCCTTCCTACTCGCCATCGGCGTGGGCCTTCTCTCCGCGCAAGTT
>JARGOW010000069.1:3909-10970 GCA_029212955.1 Planctomycetota bacterium
CCCAATCCCCCGCACCGGATCAAACCCAGACGGCGAAGACCTTCGAGGACACGGCGGAGCGTCTTAACATCGAAGGCGTATCCATCGAACTCTGGAGAGATGCCTCCCAGCAGGACCGTTACCGCATCGCATTGGATGGCACCACCTTCGCCAGGGATCGGAGCGCACGCTACGACCTCCACTTGCAGGCCCAGACCTTTGACCCTGCCGTATCCGCCCCCGTGTGGACCGGTCCGCTCGCCGCCCACGGCGACTTGCACATCGTGCAGTTCAAAACCCAGTCCCTCGCCGTCTACCGGAACGAGCTGGAAAAGGTGGGTGCCCAAGTCCACCACGCCCTGCATTACCAAGCCCATTTGGTCCGCATGGACTCGGCCACGGAATCCAAGGTCCGCGCCCTGCCCTTCGTTCGTTGGGTTGGGCCCTACTCCGCTGGCTATCGCATCGAACCGGCCCTGCTCGCGAATCTGCACGGCATGGCCGCGGACCAGCGCTACAACGTCCAAGTCCTGGAGCGCGGAATCCGCCAGAAGACATTGGTTGCCGAGCGCCTTCAAGACCTGGGCGGGAACGTGCTGAAAACAATCCCCGACGGTTTTTTGGTCGAGGTAAACATGTCCCCCGACTTGCTCCTACAAGTGGCCGCCTGGGACGAGGTTCTTTGGATCGACCGCGTGGGCGAATTCGAAGAGGATATGGACAAGGTTCGCAATGACGGCGGGGCCAACTTCGTGGAATCTACCATGGGCTTCACCGGCCAAGGCGTACGCGCCGAAGTCATGGACGGCAACTGCGAGATCTCCCACCAGGATTTCCAAAACAACCCGGTTCAACTGCACACGGCCAACGTGGGATCGGGAACCCACGGCACCAAGACCACCGGCGTGGTTTTCGCCGATGGAACCGGTAGCGCTTCCGCCCGCGGAATCATTCCCGATGCCCATCCGATCTTCGCGGACTACAGCCAGTTTGGAAACCGCTACACCCACACCGCGGAACTCCTGCAACCCGCCTACCAAGCGGTTTTCCAAAGCAACTCCTGGGGCAGCACCACCACGAGTGCCTACAACTCGGTATCCATGGAATTGGATGACATCCTGTTCTTGAATGACATCGTCATTTTGCAGAGCCAAAGCAATACGGGAAGCACGGCCTCGCGCCCCCAAGCTTGGGCCAAGAACGTGGTCGCCGTGGGCGCCGTGCGCCACCAGGACACGCAAAGCCTAAACGACGATTCCTGGGGAGGTAGCGGCAGTATCGGACCCGCCCAAGACAACCGTATCAAACCCGACATCAGCTACTGGTACGATTCGATTCGCACCACGACCACGGGCAACTCCTACACCAACACGTTCGGTGGAACCAGCGCCGCCACGCCCATGTCTGCGGGCTACTTCGGGCTTTTCTATCAGATGTGGCATACGGGCATGTTTGGCAACACGCCGGGAACATCGGTCTTCGACAGCCGACCTAAGGCCACGACCGCCCGGGCCATGATGATCAACTCGGCCCGCAGTTATGACTTCACCGGGACCACATCGGACCTGACCCGAACGCACCAGGGCTGGGGCCGGGTCAATGTGGAAGATGTCTACAACAACGCCAACAACTACTACATCGTCAACGAGGAGCGCGTGCTCACGAACTTGGAAACGGCCACTTACCTGGTCACCGTGGACCCGGGAACGCCCGATCTGCGTGCGACCTTGGTGTACCTGGATCCCGCGGGAACGACCTCTTCGAGCCTGCATCGCATCAACGACTTGACCCTGCGCGTAACCGACCCCTCAGGATCCACTTCCTACTGGGGCACCAACGGATTGAGGACCGGCAATGTTTCGACCTCAGGTGGATCCTCCAACGATCGTGACGTGGTCGAGAACGTCTTCATCCCCAACCCCACCGCGGGACTTTGGACCGTGGAGGTGATCGCCGATGAAATCGTTCAGGACGCGCGCATGGAATCGGGAGCGCTGGATGCTGATTTTGCTTTGGTTGTGCGCGGGGTCTCCGATGGCTCCACGGTTACGATCGAGACCTACTGTTTCCCCGCCGAGCCTAACTCCACAGGGTTCCCCGCAACCATCTCTGGCGCGATGACTGCGCCGGGAGGCAGCGGCTTGCACCTGGAAGCCTTCTTAGGCCCCACCTCGCAAATCGGCTACTTCCTGGTCGGAACCGGCTCTGCCGAACCGGGCATCCCCTTGGGCGATGGCAACCTTTGCTTGGATACTTCTGCGGGCCAAACCCTCGGCCGCTACAACGTGGCCGGCACGCCGCTCAACTCCGTGGGCCTATTCGACGCCCTCGGCCGCTTGCAGAATTTGGCGTCCACCTCCTCGGTGGGCTCAGGATTCGATGTACCCCTGGCCGTGCCCAACAGCGCTGCCATGATCTCGGCGGGTAGGACCTGGTACTTCCAACTCTGGTACCGGGACGGGAACGGCACTTCGAACCTGTCCAACGGGTTGGCCGTCACGTTCTAGGAATACCCCACGGGACCGCATGGCTTGGGATTCACTGGAGGTCTGATAAGATGCCCGACTATGGCTGCATCCTTGTTTGACCCCATGCCCATCCGTTTGGAAGGCAACTCAGCATGGCTCGAGCCCCTCACGCTCGACCATGCACCGGACCTTTTGGTCGCCGCTTCCCACCCAACACTCTGGGCATGGATGCCCATAAATCAGTTCCAGGATGAAAGTGAGGTCCGGGAGTGGATCGCTCAAGCGCTGGCATGCCAACGAACGGTGGCTTTTGCCGTTCGGCAGAAAGCGACTGGGCGGGTTGTGGGTTCCACCCGCTTCATGGACATCCGGCGAGAGCACCACGGTATGGAGATTGGCTGGACCTGGCTGTCCCCCGAGGTGCAACGTTCCGGAATCAACACCGAGTGCAAATCCCTGCTGCTCAAGCATGCCTTCGACGATCTGCAGGCCTCGCGGGTGCTCTTGAAGACCGACCAACTCAACGAGCCGTCCCAGCGCGCGATCGAGCGGATAGGTGCCGAACGTGAGGGAGTCCTGCGGAACCACCTGCGCATCGAGTCGCCCGATGGCAGCATTCGATGGCGCCACTCTGTCTACTACTCAATCATTCGGGAGGAGTGGCCCGCCGTGAGAGCCCACCTGGATCGATTGGTGGCGCGCCAGTATTAGCCCCGATCTAGGTCGGGCTGCCTCCGCTTCGATCGCTGTTTCAGGCCCGTGGGGGCACTTTTTGGGCCCCGAATACGTGTGGGTTGACTTACCTAGAGCTACTAGGTATCCTCTAGCCATACCTAGCAGCTCTAGGTAAGGATCCCCCATACCGCCATGCCCGCTTCAAAAGACCTGATCGCAGCCTCCGCGACCCCCCTGGTTCTGTCCATCCTCAAGCAAGGAGACAGCTACGGGTACGAGATCATCCAAAAGATCCACCAGGCCAGTCAGGGCAAGATGCAGTGGGCCGACGGCATGCTCTATCCCATCCTGCACAGGCTCGAAAAGAAGGAACTGGTCGAGTCCTACTGGGACAAGTCCGAGAGCGGCAGGCGGCGCAAGTACTACAAGCTGCGCCAATCCGGCAAGAAAGTTCTCGTGGAGCAACGCCAAACCTGGAATGAGATCTACACCCTTCTGCAAAACCTAAATGGAGAACCCAATGTTCAACCTCAATGACGAAGTCTTGGCTTGGTGCCAATCCGCTGTCCCCGCATGCGTCGAACGCCACGAGCGTGTGGCCGAACTCGTGGACCACGTGCTCTGCCAGGTGGAAGCGCACATGGGCGATGGATCCTCCGAAGAGGAAGCCTTCCACGCGGCCATCCAACGCATGGGCGACTCGAAACATCTCGCCGAGGAAAGCCAAAAGGAGCAAACCTGGAACCAGCGGCAAAAGGGGATACTCCTCGCGCTCTGCACGGGAAACGTGGGAGCTCTACGCCGCACCTTACGACCCAAAGAGGGCGCCGCATGGATCATTGGTGTCTCCCTCGTTTTTGCCGCCGCCATGATCCTGACCGATTCCTGGGCGGACTCCCGCGGTATGGGGCACGCTGTGACGATGACCTGGATTGCCGTTTGGTTCGTGCCCTACTCCTTGCTGTCCATGGCCACGGTAGGTGTCAAAGGCACCATGTGCGAAACCGAGGAATAGGACGCACCTCCGTGGCTCGGCCAGGGACTCCATTCCCCGGCATGGCTCCATACGCCCCCGTGGGGTAGGCTTGCGCAGGAAACCGCCATGCCCGCCCCTGACCCGAGCTTCGATGAACTGCCCGCGACCTTCCCCTGGGAGGACTGCGCTGAAGTTTGTCGTCAATTCCAATGGGCCGCCGGCGAGCAGGAATTTCCGGTGACATTGAACGGGGAGAAGGGTCATTTTGCGGCAGGAGAATGGAGGCTAACGCCGCCCCAGGTTCTTCCGATCCAACCGGATTGTGCGGGCCTGGGCGAATACTTGGAGACCCTCCCCTTCGAACCCGGCCCCCAGGTGTTGGTGCTGTTGCAAGCGGGCGCCGCGGCTTTGGGGTATTTCGATGGTGGCGAAGCCATCCGCACCAAGGCCCTCAAGCGCTACGTGGTTCGCGGCAGCGGCCGCGCGCAAAACACCCACCTCAAGACCAAGGGTAAATCACGCTACGGTTCGCGCCTGCGCCTTCAAAATGCCAAGGCCATTCTCGAGGAGATCAACGAGCGCCTCTGCGACTGGTGGGAGGAACACGGCACACCGGATTTTGTATTCCACAATGCCCCGGTCCGACTCTGGGCCGATCTGTGCCGCGCCAAGCCCATGCCACCGTTCCTGGCCGAGGACCACGTGGCCAGCTCGGAACCTGTCCCCCAACTGCGCATCCCCCTGGATCTGCCCGTGCCCACCACGGATGTGATGCTGAGGGTCTACCGCTCGCTCAGCTACGGCCAAATCGTTCACGAACGGGATTGAGTCGTAAATCCGCGGGAACTCCCCCGCCCCAGGGCTGGTTCGAGGGGAAAGCGGAGCGCTATGCTCATTCCCATGCGCACCCTTCTCCGCTACTTCCTGCGAGGACTCCTGGTCGCCGGTCCCCTGGCTTCCACCGCTTGGATCGTGACCACGGCCTTCCTGTGGATGGATGGCCTCATGCGGCGCCTCTTGAAGGACGAAGACCTTTCGGTGAAGATCCCCAATACGGATCTGGAGTGGACCTACGGCGTGGGCGCGGTTCTGACCCTGGTCGCCATCCTGCTGATCGGGATGTTGACCTCCAACGTTTTGGCCCGTTGGTTCATGCGCCGGGTTGACCGCTTGATCGACCGCCTACCCGTGGTCAAGCAGATCTACTCCGCGATCAAGGACATGCTCGAAGCCCTGGTCAGCGAGAAGAAGAAATTCGACAAGCCGGTCTTGCTCTCCTTCGCAGCCACGCCCGAGGTGGAAGTCATCGGTTTTGTTACCCGAGAAGCCCTGGCCGAATTCGGCCGCGCCGACAAGGTCGCAGTCTACGTGCCCCAATCCTACAACTTCGCCGCCAACCTGATCCTGGTCCCCCAAAGCCGGGTCACCCCCATCGACCTACCCGCCGGCGACGTGATGGCCTTTGTGGTTTCGGGCGGAGTTTCCGAATCCACCCAGCGCGGGTTGGATGCCGAGAAGGGCGACTGAACCGGGCGCCGGATTCCACGTCACACCGGATGGCCGCCATGCCAGGTCTGCCCGATCAGGCCCGAGCCCAAAGCATCTGCAATTCTTCAATACGCTCGGTGGTATAGCCCAGAACGTCCGACAGCACCTCGGTCGTATGCTCACCGAGAATGGGCGGATGGCGTAGAACCTTGGTGGGTGTCTCCGAGTATTGAACGGGAGGGCTGGCCAACTTCAAGTCCCCGAGTGTGGGATGCTGCACACTTTGCACCATTCCCCGGTGGACCACCTGGGGATCGGCAAACAGGTGCTGCATGTCGTTGACAGGGCCCGCGGGAACACCCGAAGCCACCATGGCCTCCATCCAGTCATCGCAGGATCGCAAGGCCAAACTCGATTCGATCAAGGGGATCAGCACTCCGCGATGTTGCACGCGCTTTGCGTTGGACTCAAATCGTTCGTCTTCCAACCATTCCCCATGGCCGAGGACGTAGCAGAGGGCACGCCACAATTTTTCGTTCGCCGCCGCAATGGCGATGGGTCGATCCAGGGTCGGAAACACTTGATAGGGCACGATCGACGCGTGGGCGGTCCCCCAGCGCGTGGCTTCCTGGCCCGCCACCAAGTAGCTACTGGCCACGTTGGCCAACGCCGAAACCTGCACATCCAAGAGGCTGATATCCAAGTGCTGCCCCTTGCCCGTGCGCGCCTTGTAAAGGAGCGCCGAGGTGATCGCCCCAGCCGCATGCACCCCGGTCAGCACATCGGTGATGGCCACGCCCACCTTGCAAGGCGCGCCATCGCGCTCCCCCGTGATATGCATCATCCCGCCCACCGCCGACAACACCATGTCGTAACCCGGCCGTTCCTGGTAGGGCCCATCCTGACCGTAGGCACAGTTAGAGGTATACACCAGACCCGGGTTCGACTCGCGCAATGCTTCATAGCCAAGCCCAAACCCTTCCATCAGGCCGGGAGTGAAATTGTGCACCAGCACGTGGGCCCGATCGGCCAACTCCTTAACCACCGCAATGCCCTCCGTCGTCTTCAAATCAATGGCCACGGACCGCTTGTTGCGGTTGCAGCTCAAGTAATAGGCACTCTCCTCCCCCACAAAAGGAGGCCCCCAAGACCGCGTGTCATCCCCACTCCCCGGCCGCTCCACCTTGATCACATCCGCCCCTTGATCCCCCAGCATCATCGTGCAATAGGGCCCCGCCAATATCCGCGAAAGATCGAGCACGACATAACCCTCAAGGGGCTGGTCGGTTGAAGGTGCTTGACTCATACCCCGAGCTTAGCAAACCACCCATCGCAAACCCCACGGTTCCCAACCCACTCCCCGCAGTGCAACCATACACAGCGTTGCGGAACCCCGGCCCTTTGAATGCCGGCATGCCTCAACCGAATGGGAGCCCAAAACACCGCAACCCTTCTTGATGCGGCGTAGGACCGTT
>JARGOW010000070.1:0-7096 GCA_029212955.1 Planctomycetota bacterium
CAAAGACATGTCAAAAAGCGGAGTTTCCAAGGTGGACGAGGCCTTGCTCACTCCCACAAACAACCCGATGAGCTCGGGTCGGCGTTGCTCTGGATCCCAGATCATTACCGGTCCTCCGGACATGCCGGAGAGCTTGTCCACACCATCGTGGGCGGCATACCAAGCGAAGTCCGGGTTCGTGGAATCCAGGGGGGGCACAACCTCGCGCACAAGAATGGGCGCGGGCATGGCAGGGTCGAAGGAGTTGCCTTCGACGAAACACGTGGCATAGCCCGCGAAGATTAGCTCGGTCCCCAGGGGCGGTTTCCATGCCTCGTTCAAGGCGTCGGGGTGCACGGGCGTTGCGGGGAGGTCGCCCAGCAGGTCCGGAACCACCTCCAATAGGGCCCAGTCCCCATGGGAGACCGATTTGTCCCCGTGGGCCACTAGCCGTGCGGGACCCATGGTGGCGCCGAACCGTAGGTCAAAGGTATCCCCGTCCTCCAGGTAGCCGTCGATCACGTGCATGGCCGTCAGCAGGTGTTTGGGGCCAATTCGAACAGCTGTTCCGGTGCCTGGATCCCGGTGGGAGAGGAGGATGACCGAATCGTGGTAGGACGAGCCCGCAAACGGGTGCTGATCCGAGGCCCTGGGGCTTTTCGGCCCGGTGACACAGCCGGAAACCAACAGGCCCAAGGTCAGAAGAATGGCGTATGGGGTGCGGGCGCGCATGGGGAATGGGTTGGGGGGCTGGTCCTAGGGTCCACGTGCCCAGGCCCCAACTCGAACCCAGAATAGGGTTCCCACCCGGTGAAGCCAACCAAACCAGATCGACGGGTCGTAGGGGCTAAATGCCGCTCTTCTGCTGTTCAAAGGGGCTACTTTTGCGCACTAGGAGGCGGTTTTGGGTCCCAGAATCCGGATCCAGGAGTGCCCCGGCATTTACACATGCCAAATGGCCCGGGCCTGAATCGGGGGAAAAGGCCCCGGAGGAGGGGGTTCCGGGGCCCCTGACCGCCGGAAAGGGCATCCGGGAGGCCTGTGCCGATTGACAGGCCCCGCAAACTCGACTTATGCTCTCCGCCCTCCAATCAGTAACCCGCCCGGTGAGGGTGGGTAGCTCGGTGGTCCCCCACCCAATAATAAGGTCCATGCGTAACCTCTCCCTGTTTTCCCTAATTCCGATCTCGCTTTTGCTGGCGAGCCCGTCCCTCGCCGATCGAATCTTCAAGACCGATGGTTCGACGCTCGACGATGTCACCATCGTGTCCGAGGGATTGGATGAGGTGGAGTACAAGCCCTCCAGCGGGCGCAACAAGAAGACGATTGGCTCCCACGAGGTGCTGTCGATCGTCTTCGAGAAGATGCCCACCCAGTTGGACTCGGCCGAAGCGGCCATGACCAACGAGCTGTACGTGGACGCGGTGAATGACCTGGAAGAATTCCTGAGTCGATTCGCTAAGAAACCGCCCCGGACCTACCCGTGGGCTGTCCCGTATGCCATGTACCGTTTGGTCGAGGTTTACCAGGTCGCCGGTGAATTCCCCACGGTCGTGACCGCTGCGGACCGGGTGCTGACCGAGCAAGCGGACACCCGCTACGCCATTCTGGAGTGCTCTTTGACAAGTCGCTCAAGGGTTCCAAGCGTCGCGACAAGCTGAACGATGTGGTGTCCGCTGCTGGAAAAGAGTCGCCGATCGTCAAGAACCGTGCTTTGGTTGCTATCGGCGAGTCCTTCCTGCAGGAGCGCAAGGTCAACGACGCCGAGCGCACCTTCACCAAGGTCCTGGCGGACCCCAAGGCGGACGAATTCACTCTGGCGGGTGCCCACACGGGCCTTGGCGACTGCTTGTACCAGAAGGCTGAAAAGAAGAAATCCGAGGGCGAGGACGCCACGGAAGACTTCAAAACCGCCGCTCTCGAGTACATGCGAGTGGTCGTTATCTATGGCGATCAGCTCCAATACGCCCCCAAGTCCATGTTCTACGCGGGCCGCAGCTTCCAGGAAATGGGGGATGCCGAAAGCGAGCGTCGCGCCCAGGCCCTGTACAGCAAGTTGGTTCGCAACTTCCCGGGTACCCGAGCAGCCACGGAGGCCAAGTCCTTCCGTCGCCGCATCCGCTAGGTCCGGTTGGTAGGCTTTCCAAAGCGGGTCGCCATTGGGCGGCCCGCTTTTTTCGTGCCTCTGTGGCAGAACGGGTTGGGTGGGCACGCCCTCCCGCCGCGGAAACCCACAGGCCGTGCCAGGGTTTTGCACAGGTTTGCCCCGGGACTCGGAAGGATCGGCATGGTCTCCGTGGGCTGGAGCATGCGAATCACAATGTGCGTGCGGAAACCTCCCCCAGGGCCAGGCGGTCCATTGTGTGCGACGGTTATCCACAGGTCGCGGATCGGGATCTCGGGGTCCCAATCTCCCGCGGAAGCGAGGCCACGCCGGCCTGCCCGCGAGGAGAGATACCCCATGAGCCAACACACTTTGACCGAGAGCCCCGAAATCACCCCGTCCCCTGAGAAAGGAGATCCCGTCGGGATTGGCTGGTCGGGACTCGAGGAGCACCGCACGACCCTGCGACGTTATTTGAAAAGCCGCTGCGTCGATGAAAACGATATCCACGACATCATCCAGGAGTCGTTTTTGCGCGCGGCCCGCTATCGAAGGGTTCCCATGGATCGGGATCGGTTGCGAGGCTGGTTGATGAGGATTGCCAGCAATGTTCAGGTGGACAAGGTTCGGAGCCGCGCGAAAGGCCCAACCACCGGGCTTCCCCAGGAGATCTGGGAAACCGTGGGGGAGCGGGTCCAGGAGGAGGCACGTTTTCCCTGGGGCGAAGGGGAGCTGCGCATGGGAGAGGCCTTGCAATGCTTGGAACAGGCTAGCCATGAAATGCGCCCCCAGGATCGAAGGGTCCTGACCGAGTTCTACCTACAACGTTCGGGGACCGAGCAGATCGCAGAGCGCCTAGGAGTGAGTCCTAGCATGGTGAAGGTCAGGCTCTTTCGGGCGCGCCGACGGTTGAAAGTCCTCTTGGAGAAGCGTTTTCGAAATGTGATCCCCCCCACGGTGGCGTGGGCGTGATGGGATGGCTCCACGGCGTGTTCCCACGTTCCTTTCAAGGGTGCAAGAAGCTCGTCCCCTACATGAAAGGGCCTCGGGCGCGTGTCCGGGGCCTGCTCGTGTGTGCTTTGCTTGCCGTCTTTGCGGCCAAGAAATGGTTGGAAGGTCCCGTGCGAAACCCTTCGGAATCCATGGTGGTAGAGCGTGGCAATGCGGGGGAAGGGCACGTCCCAAAATCAGGACCTAGGGATGTGCAAATGCGAATGCGGGACCCGCGGAAGGCATTGGAGGACGCTTGGCGCCGTGCCAATTGGCATTGCGAGCAAGGCGATCACGAGTTGGCCCTCAGCGTTCTTCACGCGCAATTGTTGCGCGAGAAGCTCGATGGGAAGCAACGGGAACGCATCTGGGCGCGGGTTTTTGAATGCGTGCAACACGTTCCGCGCGAACGCGCCATGCAGTTGTTGCAGGGTGTGTGGAACGCATCGGCGAGTGCGTTCGTCGCGCGCACGTTTGCGCGCAAACCTGGTTGATGGACAAGTGGAGTGGTGCGTTCGCCGTGCATTTCGAAACGGCGCGCGGCGCGGCGCCCAAAATTTTTTTGCGTTTACACCCGTGAATTTCTTCACAAGGGGTACCTCCATGGGTAACAATTCCTTTTGAAGGCGTATCCGAGTTTGCGATTCAGGGTGTTGTCACAGGTGTGACACACGTCGCAGGCCGACGGCTTCAGGATTCAGCACGACATCCGAGAAGCGGTCCACCCCTCGGGGCGGACCGCTTCTCTTTTTTTGCCGCGAGCATCCGCTCGCACTTGGGAGTTGTTTCTAGCGGCCGATGCCGCGGTAGAAGAAGCCGAGCTCTTCTAGTTTGGTGCGCGACCAAATGTTGCGACCGTCGAAAACCACCGGCTGCTTCAATGAGGTTTTCACCTGGTCGAAGTCGGGGCGGCGGAACTCGTTCCACTCGGTGACGAGCACCAGTGCATCGGCGCCGTTCAGGGCGTCCATGGGAGTGTCCGAATATTCGATGGTGTCGCCCAAGTACAGGTGCTTGGATTCTTCCATGGCCTCGGGGTCGTGGGCGATGACCGTGGCGCCCGCGGCGATCAAACTCTTGGCCAAGACGATGGCCGGCGCCTCACGCATGTCGTCGGTGTTGGGCTTGAACGCAAGTCCCCATAGGGCAAAGCGACGGCCGCTCAAATCCGCGCCGAACTTTTCGACGATCATGCCGAACAGTACCTGCTTCTGCAGTTCGTTCACGCTTTCGACGGCCTTCAGGATTTTGAAGTCGTACTCGTGTTTGTCCGCGGTGTGCACGATGGCTTGCACATCCTTGGGGAAGCAAGAGCCGCCGTAGCCGACCCCGGAGAAAAGGAAACGTGATCCGATGCGTTCGTCCGAACCGATTCCGCGTCGCACGTTGTCCACGTTGGCACCGACCAAGCTGCACACGTTGGCGATCTCGTTCATGAACGAAATTCGTGTGGCGAGCATGGCGTTGGCCGCGTACTTGGTGAGCTCGGCGGAGGGCACGTCCATGTGGATGATCGGATTGCCTGTGCGCACGAACGGCTCGTACAAATCATCCATGATTTGCTTGGCGCGATCGGAGCCGGAGCCGATGACGACCCTGTTGGGCTTGAGGAAGTCATCGATGGCGGTACCTTCCTTCAGGAACTCGGGGTTCGAAACCACATCGAATTCTTGGTCGGTGTTGGCACTGAGGACTTCGGCCACTTTCGCGGCGGTGCCCACGGGTACCGTCGACTTGTCGACGACCACCATGTAGTCCTTCATTTGCTCTGCGATAGACTTGGCGGCGGACAGCACGTACTTCACGTCGGCGCTGCCGTCTTCGCCGGGGGGCGTACCCACGGCGATGAACGCGATTTGTGCGTCCTTGAGGCCTTCCTCGTAGCTCGTGGTGAAGTGCAAGCGCCCATCGCGCACGTTGCGGCGCATGAGTTCTTCCAGACCGGGCTCGTAGATAGGCACGATGCCGTTCTTTAGCTTGCCAACCTTCTCTTCGTCGATGTCGATGCAGGTGACCGTGTTGCCGCTTTCAGCGAAGCAAGTGCCGGCCACAAGGCCGACGTATCCGGTTCCGATTACGGTGATGCGCATGGTTTGGGAGGGTGAAACGAAGGGGGGAGCAGGATTTATGGGGCTCAAGAGGCCCCGGGGGTGGCATGTGAGGAGGCGGAAGGATAACTTGTCCAGCCGAAAGACCAATACAAGGGCGATTAACTCAGTGGCTAGAGTGTCTCGTTTACACCGAGGAGGTCGGGGGTTCGAATCCCTCATCGCCCACCACCCTTCTTTCGGTCCTCCTAGTGGAGGGGTTGAGGACCAAGGCTCTATATATGGTCCCCAATGGGTGCTGAGACCCTATTTTGGGTCCGTGAGGGGCTCCAGGAGGTAGACCCAGCGCCCCTGGTCCAAGCGCGCCACCGCCAGGGTGCCCCTTTGCTGCCCAGGCCCGCGAAGTTTGCGTTCCAAGAGATCGGAAGGCTCGTCATGCCCCCGCTGGCGCACTTGGATGGGCCCTATGTCGTGCTCTGCGAGCATGCGTTTGATCTTCTTGCGGTCCAGTGGGCTGGAGGCGAGCACCTGGAATCCCGTTAGGAAGGGGGAATCGGGGGCCTGGTCCCCGCCCAGGTAGCCCAGCATGGGCGCCAGGGGCTTCAGCCCCTGTTCCCGGGCCAAGCGACCGAGTAACCCCGAGCGCACGATGGAAGGATCCGGATCGGCGAGGAAGCGCACCTCCCGGGCTTCGGTGGGGCCGCATGCGGGCACATCCTGGGGGACACCGGCATATTCCAGCGAGCCCCCCTGCTTGTCGAGCAGGATGGCCGTACGCCCCGTTTCAGGGGCCCAGTCGCCGGTCCACAGGGTGCATTCGAGCAACTGGCCCGCCAGGCTCACCCAATGGACGGCGTGGAGGCGATCCCAATCCCCGGGGATGTCCATGCCAGGCGGGAGTTTGGCCACGCCGCCCTCGTGCCGGGCGAGAACTTCGAGCGTGGTGGAGAGCGAGGGACTCCAGGCCCTAGGATCCAATGTTCTGGCGCCTCCGGGGCGTCGATCCGGGTCCAGGAGAACGTGGGAGGCTCGGACCGCCTGACCCGTGGCATCGGCCTGCACAGCCCACGCGGGGAGCCCATGGTGGCGTAGATTGGCCACCGCATATTGCAATGTCGTCGGGCAAAGGTCCGTGGACACGGTCTGATGCCCAGCCTGGGCCAGGTGCAGGCTTTCCATGCCCAAGCCGCAGGTCGAATCCCAAATCCGGGAAGCGGGGGTGAGCTCGGATATGCGTTGGGCACGCTGTTTGGCGATGGCAGGAGCGCTCACCTGCTGGCTGCCAGGGTTGCGGAGGAATGGGAGTAAATCCTTTCCTATGCGTGCCTTACAGCGCTCTCTTAAGCTGTGAAGCGCGGCGGCTTCGCGGGCCAATTCCGGGGGGAATGAGCGGCGTAGATGGGTCAAGCAGCGTACCGCATCCCAGTCGGGCGGCAGTCCGGCCAGGGCCTCCGCGATTTTCGATCCAAATAGATCCTTGTGCATGATGGGGCCTGCAAGGGATCCTCTGGGGGTCCGTTTAGGAGCACGCCTGGGAATTGTGGGTGTTTTGCCCCTGACAGACGCATCCGAACACGCTGGAGGGCGACGTATCGACCCATGAATTCCCAGAGGGGGGATTTGGGGAGGGTCGGTGGGCTGCACTCCAATAACCGTAGAACTTTGAACACCATAACTCGCACCCAGCACCAGCATTGGTCGAAGGGCGCCGCGGCCACCGGCCTCGGAGCCCAACACCAATCCAGTCGGGGGGGTTTTCGGGGGACCAGGCACCAGATGTCGCTCCCTCCGAGAATTCCCAAGGCGGAAGCTGATGGGGAGTGCGAGTCCAGCCGGGGGAAGTTGGTATGAGCCGATTGTTGTTGGTCGAAGCCGAAGCGAGTGATCGCTTGGTTTTGAAGAGTCGTTTGTCCGAACAGGGCGACAGGGTGGTTTAGGTGGAAACCGGAGCCCAAGGCATCGGCGAGGCTCGCTC
>JARGOW010000070.1:7150-10917 GCA_029212955.1 Planctomycetota bacterium
GGGACGAGGGGGCATCGATGGCTGCGAGGTATGCCGCCGCGTAAAAGCCATCCCTGAACTCGTTCACGTACCCATCGTCATCTACAGCACCGGAAAAGCCGGAGCTGAAGTGGCCGATGCTGCCTATGCCGCCGGTGCCGATGCATTTGTGGCCAAGGGGCAGATGAACCACATCCACCTCGTGCTGGAAGCCCAGTTACGCCACCAGGCACGTTGCCGCGAGGCCCTGGACCAAACCCGCATCCTGGAGCGCGAGAACCAGCGCCTCGAGACCCAGCAGCGACACATGGTCGATATCGGCACGGTCGATCTCGAGGAGACCAACCGTGCGGTGCTGCTGCGCGAATTGGCCTGTGGTCGCCCCGATGGGGTCATGGTCGTGGATTCGGCGGGCCACGTGCAGAACGCCGACCGCGGTGCCCTCGAGTTGATGGGGCGCAGTGTCATCGGTCAGGCATTGGGCAAGGCCGCGCCCGCGACGGGCCTCGAGGCATTCGTACGCGACGCCCGCGCCACATCAAGGGATGGCTTCCGTTTCGAGGTCTCCCAGCGCAAGGATCGCTCCCAACGCAATTTGATGGCTGCCGTCGTGCCGGTCACCCGCAATGAAACCAGCGGGCAAGCCCTGCGCGTGGTCCTCTTGCTAGATCTGGGCAAGCGCAAGGTCGCCGAGGAAATGTTGCGCGCCCATGAACCGGGCATTCCGCGTCAACAACTGGCTGAGTTGCTCGATGCGGCCCAGTCCTTGTACACCCTGGAAGCCATCACCGGAAAAGGTGAGGCCTCGACGGAGCTGCGCGAGAAAGTCGCCAAGTACATCACGCGTCAAAGTCCTGCGCTGATCTCTGGCCCGCGTGGATCGGGCAAGCGTCACGTGGCGAACGTGCTGCATTACTCCAGCCAGGCCACCGGACCCATCCTCAGTTTGCGCTGCGGGTCCCAGTCCTCCGAGGAACTCGAGCTGGAGCTCTTCGGATATGCCAAAGGCAGCTTCGAAGGCGCCATGGTGGATCACCCCGGGTTGATGCTCTTGGCCCAGGACGGAACCCTGTTGCTGGAGGATGTGGATCACCTGAGCAAGCCGCTTCAGGCGCGTATCGCCCAGGCCATGGCCGACCGCAAGTTGATTCGCAAAGGCGGGCGTCAGCCCGAGCGCTTTGAATTACGCTTGGTGGCAACCTCACATCTCACTCCGGCTGAGCTCGAGGATGGTTCGATTACCGACCCTGCTTTTGCCAAGCTGTTCCATGGCCGCGCCATCGAAGTTCCCGCACTGTCGGAGCGTCGCGAGGATCTTTCGATGTTCGTGGAGTTCTTCCTCGAGCGCTTTGGTCCCCTGCATCAGGTGAGCGAAGTGACCGACGAAGCCAGCTGGGTGTTGGCCCATCACGAGTGGCCGGGCAACGTGGCGGAAATGGAGAGCTCCTTGGAGGAGGCCTGCTCCGTGGCGGCTGGGCGACCCATTCAGGTGGATCACCTTCCCATGCACCTGCGTCAACTCGCCGCGGAAATGCCGGTCCACGACATCATTCCCTCCCAACCGCCCTCGGACAGCCACGATTATTCGGGCCTGCCGACGGTAACGATCCCCGGGGCTCCGATCCTGGAGGAACAGCGTCCCTGGGACATCGGCGAAGAGGATCCGATCAGCTTGGAGCACTACGAGATGAAAGCGCTCTTGCGTGCGCTGGATTCTTGTGGGGGTGACAAGCTTGCGGCGGCCCGCCTTTTGAAGGTTGGCAAGAGCACCTTGTACCGCAAGCTCAAGCGATTCGGGATCTCCTGACTCTCCCAGAGTTCCAGACAGCGGCCCGGGTCGAACTTGAGTGTTCGGCCCGGGCCGCTGTTCGTTTTCGAATTACATCTACTCTTAGAGAATCTATTCATTTCGCTCCGATCCGTTCCGTCTCTTAATTGAATTGCGTGAGACCCCCTCCCATTGGGGCTAGAAGCTGACATTTCGTATATCCGCTACGTTTTGTTTTCTAAATGAACGGGATTCGATACGGGGTGAACCTAATTCGGAGTCGCTAATTTTAGGCCTCAAACTTGAATCTGTTCGCGATAAACAATTCCCGTAGGTGGATCACTTTTTGGGGGTAATTCTGCAAATGGGACAACGGATTTTGCTTCGTGGCCGATGTAAGTCGCAGCAGCGGCACGCTTCCCACCCCTTTTTCCCTTTTTGTGCCACACCCCAAGAGTCCCATGAATAGTCGAGTCCTCCTCATTGATGCCGATCCCCCCGACCGGGGAATCCTCCGCAATCGTCTTCGTGATGTGGGCCACGAAGTGCATGAAGAAAGCGATTGGCAATTGGGATTGGCCCTGGCGAAAGAAGGCATGTTCGATGCCATTGTTGTCGCCTCCCGAACCGAAGGAGTCCTATTGGGCAAGCTCATGCCCGCCTTGGTGAATACGCTTCCCATTGCGGTCACCACGCCGGTCCTCGTTTACGAATCACGAAAGGAATCTGATCCTGCAGACATGTCCCTCGCCATGGAGGCTGGCGCCGATGGCTTTATCGAGCGCGACGAACTGCCCTCGCTGGTGGCCTGTTTGGAGAGTTTGATGGCCCAGAGGCAATACCTCATCCAGATCAACGAGCGCCAGCGCGGTTTGCGTCACCAGCAGCGCACCCTTAAAGAAGCCCCTGCGGTCGGTTCCTGTACCAGCTCGATTGGGGGAGTCGAGGCGGTCATGCTATCCAACGAAGAGGGGACCGTATTGGCCGGCGATGCGGGAGCAAGCCGCTTGGTCGGGAATTCCCCCGTCGGAATGGCGGTATCCGATGCGTTCCCCAAGCTTGGCTTGGAGCGGTTCGTCCGGAAAGTCGGCTCCACGGCGCTCATTTCTGAGCCGTTTGAACAACCGGCGGGCCTGGGCCCGGCTGGTATCCCGCTCGAGCTTCGCATGGTTCCGCTCTTGGCGGATGGTGATGCCGAGCCCATGCGCATGGCAATTGTGACCCAGAAAGCCATTCCTTCGGTGACGGGCGACATGCTGCCGGCGGACTCCCAATGGAAGCTGGAGCGAACCGGAGGCCTGCGCAAGGCCGCCGCGGCAGGCTGTGGCCTCGCCACTTTTGTTGGATCCAGCCTCCTGGCCAAGTCCGTGCGCGAAGCCGCTCTGCAAGCCAGCCAGCACCGCCAACCTTTCCTGGTTTCTGGCCCCAAGGGCAGTGGAGCCAAGTTGCTGGCAAAAGCAATTCATAGCACCGCCAATCCATTCGCAACGATCCAGGTTGTGCATGTGGGCGCCGTTTCGCCCGACTGGATTCGCGGAGCGATTCAGCCGAAGGCAAGGATTGCGGACTGGATGCGTGAGCGCACCTTGCTCCTGGTGGGCGTGGATCAATTGACCATCGAAGATCAGGCTGCCCTAGCCCAGAACCCGCCCCCCGGGCGCATTCTGATGACGTCTAACAGCCCCGCATCTTCGCTCCATCCCGCCCTTGCGGATTGGATTGGGCACCGCGAACTACGACTTCCCAAGCTGATCGAGCGCCAAGAGGATTTGCCCATGCTTGCGAGCCATATTGTCGCCAGCAAGGCTCCGGGTTCCTCGATTTCGCCCGCTGCCATCGAAATGCTCATGCGTTATCCGTGGCCGGGGAACTTGACCGAGCTGGAAGGCTGCCTCATGGCCGGATACATGGAGGCCACCATGGACTTCGAACCCGGTGAAAGCGTGGTCGTCGATGTGGCACATCTGCCCGAGACGATCATGGGTCAGAGCCCTGGTGGCGTTCGAGGTTCATCGGACAA
>JARGOW010000071.1 GCA_029212955.1 Planctomycetota bacterium
GGACTGCCCATTGCAGGTGACTAGACTCGAACCCAATGGGAGGGGAGCTTGACCTTCCTCCTTAGCCTACCCATGGAGGGGTGGGGCCTCCTCCGAAGGAGGGGTTTGGCGAAAGGGGAATCTGGCAAGGGGCCAGGTCGAGACCGGGAGCTTCGGCCCGGGTCGTCTCCAATCGTCGACAATCTCAATCAGGCGAAACAACGACTATCCAATGCAAAAGCTATCCATCACCAAGCGCATCCTGTGCGTCGGTCTTCTGGCCACCTTGGGCACCTCCTGCGTGAGCCAGGACCAATACCAGCGAGCTGTTGACCTGGCAGAAATGTACCAGGACAAATACCACAGCCTCGAGTCCGAATTGGCACTGACCCAGGGTCAGCGCGACAGCCTGGAGAGCGAAGTCCGCTCCCAGGAAGCCAGCTTCCTCGAGGGCAGCGGCATGCAGGACAACTACGAGGATCGTATCTCGGAACTGCAAGACCAGCTGTCCAACCTGGGCCGCGCGCCCAAGGACATCGAGCGATTCGATGTGGATGGCGGCTACGTGTACATGATCCAGGACAAGGTGCTCTTCGATTCGGGTTCCTCCCAAATCGGCCCCAAGGGCAAGGAAGCCCTGTTGACCCTGGCCAACAAGATCAAAGGGGAATCCCATGGCCGCATTTATGTGCGTGGTCATACGGACTCCGATCCGGTCAAGCGTCCCGCGACCCTCAAGCGTTTCCCCCACGGCAATATTCAGCTTTCCGCTGAGCGCGCCGTTTCCGTGGCCGCCATCCTGACCGACGACGCCAAGATCGCAGGCCGCGATGTGGTGGTCATGGGCTTCGGCCGCTGGGATCCGGTTTCGGGCAACGACTCCAAGGAAGCCAAGCGTCTCAACCGTCGCGTCGAGATCTTTGTGGCCGACGCTTCCGACAACCGCTAAGCCCGATTTGGCTTCGGGCCGATCGAGCCTGTCCCCATGAATACCCCCCGCAGAACCCGTTTGGTGCTTTTGCGGGGGGTCTTTCGTTCTTGCGGGGCCCTGGGAGCTGCGATCGTATTCGCAGCCTGTTCACCGAACCCGGTCCAGGTTCTGGAGATCGAGAGGTTGGCTTTTGTGCCGGGCGGCCAGATACGGGTGTCCGGAGGAAGGATGGGGGCCAGCGGTGCTCTTTTGGTGGATCGTTTTGAAACCACACGCGATCTATGGGCACGCTTCTTAAAAGAGACGGATCGAGGGGATTGGGTGGGGGAAGACCTCTTCCAAACTCCGCCGGGGGAACGGCACCTGGGGGAATTGCCCGCCGTGGGGATGGATTGGGAAGAGGCCAAGGCGTATGCCGCTTGGAGGGGCATGCGCCTGCCTGAGGTGGCGGAGTGGCTTTGGATCGCCGCCGGGCCCCGGGCCCAGGCCTATCCCTATGGGACCTCGCCCGCCGACTCCGCGGCCAATACCACGGAGCTCGGGCTTTTGGCTCCCACCCCCGTGGGGACCTTCTTTAACGGGCGCACCCCCGGCGATGCCATCTACGATTTGGAAGGCAATGTGTCGGAATGGGTACGCTGTGATTTTGAACCAGGATCCCCATGGATTCCCCGCACGGCCCGGGCGGGTTCCCATTTGCAAATTTCCTCTTGGGCGATCGGAGGATCATTCCTCACCCATTCGAGGCCGCTATTCCTGGATTCGATCCAGGGCATCCAGGTCAACGGGCTGGAGTTGCCCCCCGGAACAAGGGCCAACGATGTGGGTGTGCGCCCGGTGATCGAGGCGCGAACTTGGCTTCTTGCGAATATGTCTACCTATTCGCGGGATGCTCACAAGGCTAGGCTGGTGGCCGTGGGGAAAGCATGGGGCAATCGCTCGGTGAACCTCCTGAGTGATCTGCAAGAGGAACATCCGAACGAGCCCATGTTGAATTGGCTCCTGGAAGGAGCCCGTGGGCAATGAGTGAAGCAACAAACAATCCCGAAGGTGGCCAGGCCAGGCCCCCGCGGCCGCCCTGGAAGGAATTCCGCGAGTCCCTCGAAGGTCACGGATTTCGCCCTTCCCGGCGCTTTGGGCAAAACTTCCTGCTGGATGAAAACACCGCCCGAGCCATCGTGGCGGACTCCGGAGCGGGCCCCGGTGACCGGGTCCTGGAAGTGGGCACGGGCTGTGGATTCCTGACCGTACATCTGGCCCACATTGGCCTGGAATTGCTCACCGTTGAGATCGACCTGCGGTTGGCCGAGGTCTCCAGGCCCTTCCTCGAGCCCTACCCCCGCGTAACCCTGCTGGAGGGCGATATCCTCGAGGGCAAGCACGCGCTGAATTCAAAAGTCTTGGAGTGGATTGGAGAGAGCGAGCCCTGGCATCTGGTGAGCAATCTGCCCTATGCGGTCTCCGGGCCTGTGGTGGCCCTGTGTGCCAGCTTGCCGAACCCGCCCGCGTCCATGACCGTGCTTGTCCAAAAGGAGCTGGGTCAGCGCTTGGCGGCCAAGCACAACACCCCGGATTACGGGCCCCTGTCGATAGTGACCCAATTCACCTGCGATGTATCGCTCATCCGCGACGTGGGATCGGGTTCCTTTTGGCCCCGGCCCAAGGTGGCCAGCTCGGTGGTGCGCATGACCCTGAAAGACGGGATCCGAGATCCAATGGAACGGGATTTGGCCATGCAGCGTATCCGCCCCTTGTTCACCCGCCGACGTCAGACGTTGGTGCGGGTCATGGGGGACTTGGGCGCGGACAAAGCGGCCCTTCGGGAGGCCCTTGCCGCAGCGGGACATCCGGAGAATTTGAGGGCGGAATGTCTGGCTCCCGAGGAATTGGCCGATTGGGTTTTGGGGCCTCTGTGGCCCTCGGATTGATCTGAAATACAGGGCACGGTTTGGGCTCGGGTCCTTGGCGGTAAAATCACGTCGGGGTGGAGCGAAAAGTGAATTATCCTGGGAAAATGGGAGATACCTGCCATCGGGCCTTGCCTGTGGTACTATTGAACGCAAGGAAAGGCCCGCTACCCCCCCCCGCGGAGACCCAGCACAGCACTGGCTCCGATTATCCCCTGGGAGCGGTTTTCTCACCTTTTCTGGCCACCCCAGCCGCCCGGCGTTGCACTTCCTTGGACCCAGATATACGGGTCAAGGTCACTCCGGGGGCGATCGTTCCGCGCGGAATCCCTGTCGGTAGCGTCTCTGTTTGACGTCGACATGCATGCCGAACCTCTTGGGAAAAGAGTGTTTGGTTTGACTTCGGGATTTTTCGCTTCGCTTGCTTCCTACTCGACCTACAAACCAAGTTGCACCAAGACCAGGCTTTCCAACGCGCCATCGAAGAGATCAAAGCGCGAGTCTCTCTAGAAGAGATTGTGGGGGAGTGTATCGAAGGAAACTTCGTTACGCGCAGTCGGAGGCAATGGTGCTGCTGTCCCCTGCACGACGAGGATTCGCCGTCCTTCGCCATCGGTCCGGATCCGGACATGTGGTATTGCTTTGGTGCGTGCCGTACCGGGGGCGATGTGATCGAATTCGTCAAAGCTCGCCACAACACCTCCTTCATGGATTCCTTGGAGTGGTTGGCCGCACGCGCCGGAGTGGAGATTCCGCGTTCGAAGGGCCGCTCCGACAAGGATGACCCGGGCCTCAAGCTGTTGGCCGACACGGAGTCCTTTTATCGTTCTTGCCTGATGGGCAACGAAGGCCGCGTAGCCCGGGATTACCTCCAATCCCGCGGGGTTTCCGAGGGCGCCATCGAAGCCTTCGGCATCGGCTACTCGCCTTCCAGCGGGCAAGGCCTCGTGCAACGCGCGCAAAACCAAGGCGTACCTTTTGCCCTCCTGGAGCAAGCAGGATTGGCGCGGCAAAGTGACGCGGGCCGCCAATACGACTTCTTCCGTGGACGGCTGATGGTTCCCATTCGGGATCACCGCAAGCGCACCGTGGGATTCGGCGCGCGTCGATTGGAGGGTGCCCCTGGGCAGTCGACCGACAACGCCGGGCCCAAGTACGTGAACACCCCCGAAACCCCGTGGTTCCACAAGGGCCGCGTGATCTTCGGTTACGACCGGGCCAGCGATACACTGCGTAAGGGCGGGCACCTGATCCTGATGGAGGGCTACACCGATGTGATCGCGGCCCACCAAGCAGGTTTGACCCAGTCCTGCGCCGTGCTTGGCACGGCGACCACGCCTGACCACGCTCGTTTGGCACAGCGTGCTGGCGTGCAGCGTATCACTTTGGTTTTCGACGGGGACGAGGCTGGCAACCGCGCGGCCTGGCGTGGATTGCAGGGCTTGCTGCCCCTGGGTGTCGATCTGGATGTGGCCGTTCCGCCCCCTGGCAAAGATCCCGCAGACCTGGTTGCCGGTGGGGATCCTGGCCCGCTGATGGCACTGCTGGAGCAGGCCGATCCGTGGCTGGACTTCACCCTGAAGAGCTTGGATGGACTGGCCGGGCGCCATTTGTCGGTGGCCGTGGACCGCATCCTTGAGCTGCTGGACCATGTGCCCAAGCCCGTGCACCGGGAGTCGTGTCTGGTGGCCTTGGCCAAGGGTTCTGGCCTGCCGGTGGAAGTCCTGCGCCAGCAGCGCGTCGATCTGCCCGAGAAGCGCCGCAGCACCCACAGTGCTCCCGTGTCTCAAATCACACCCCAGGCGCCTTCCGCGGGCCAAGGGGAGGAACAAAATCGAAATCGACCTGTCGACCCCCAGGTACTAAAGGCCTACAGGGGGGCCGTTGGAGCCGCCTTGTGCGACACCAATCTGATTCCCCGGGTCCGCCACTTGATCGATGGCTGTCCCCACCCCGGCCACCGGGCCATCCTCGAAGCCATGATCCAGCTCTGGGACAACGACGACCCGGATGCCCCCTTGGACATCACTTGCCAGCACGTGATGAACGCCCTGGGGGAGCATCCGATCCGCCAGCATGTGGCCGCCCTCGTTCAGTACGTGGAGGACGCGGATGAACCCCTGGCCCTTTTGGAGGCCGAATTGGCCTTCTTGAAGCAAAAACAAGATGGTTTGCAACGTGCGCAGCTCCTGGCACGGATCCAAGAGCTAGAAGCACAAGCCATCGGCAACCCAGAGGCCCAAGCCGAGTCCAAGCGCTGCCAAATCGAGCTCAACGAACTCATTCAACGCTCCCTGCAAGGCAGCGGATCCTAGCCCCCTCCTACACCCGCACACCCAGAACACCTTTCGCGGTTTTTCCGCAAACCCCAATCCCCATATGACCAACAAAATCGAAACGACCGTCAAGCTGCTCGTTGAAGAGAATCGGCGCAAGGGCTTCCTGACCTACCAGGACATGGCCAAGTTGATGGAGGACCAATTCTTGCCCCCGGACAAGATGGACCAGGTCTTCGTGGGCTTGGAGGATGCTGGCGTTGAAGTCTCCGAGGACACGGACGGGGATACCCCCGAGCTGCGTCTGAAGGCTAAGACCGCTGGAAATGCCGCCGCCGAGTCCGCGCAAACGCGCCGGGCCCCCGTGACCTCCACGGCGGTGGAGCGCATCGACGATCCGGTCCGCATGTATCTGACCCAGATGGGTGAGATCCCGCTCTTGACCCGCGATCAGGAGATCTTCCTGGCCAAGTCGATCGAGATCACGCGCAAGCGCTTCCGCAAGAAGTGCATTGCGTCCTCGCTCAGCATGGACAACGCCCTGGAAATCCTTCTGCTGGTGCGCGATGGCAAGTTGGCCTTCGACCGTACCCTGAAGGTGAATCCCAACCCCAAGCCGGACGATGACCCCAAGATCGTCGAGACCTTGGGCAAGCCCTTCTTGGCCAAGCGTCTGCCGGTCAACATTGAAACGATCCAACGACTGATGGCCCGATTGCGCGACGCGTACCGCCCCTTGTTGGACCCGGAACTGCCCGAGGATGAGCGCCAATTCGCCAAGTCCCAGGTGCAAAGCCTGCGACGCAAGCTGGTCATCCTCATGGAGGAGTGCCACCTGCAGATCAAAAAGGTTCGCCCCCTGGTCGACCTCATGGAGGAGCATTGGCGTGACATGCGTGCTATCGAACGCAAGCTCGACAACCAGCGCCGCAGTTCTATCGACGACCCCGCGGCCATCGCGGAGTTGGAGGAGCGCATGATGGAGTTGGAACTCAAGTCCCTGGAACCCACCGACCGTTTGAAGAAGCGCATCGATGAGATCTTCTTGCACTTTGAAGAGTACGAAGAAGCCAAGCGCAAACTGTCCAGTGGAAACCTGCGACTGGTGGTGTCCATCGCCAAGAAATACCGCAACCGTGGTTTGTCTTTCCTCGACCTGATTCAGGAGGGAAACACCGGACTGATGAAGGCCGTAGAGAAATACGAGTACCGTCGTGGTTACAAGTTCTCGACCTACGCCACCTGGTGGATTCGCCAAGCCATCACCCGTTCGATCGCAGACCAGGCACGCACGATTCGTATCCCGGTCCACATGATCGAGACCATGAGCAAGCTGCGCAACGTGACCAAGCGATTGGTGCAAGCCAAAGGCCGTGAGCCGTCCGTGGAAGAAGTGGCAGAAGCCACGGAGATCACGGTGGAAGAAGCCAAGCGGGTGATGAAAATCAGCAAGCACCCCATCTCCCTGGATCGGCCCATCGGCGAGTCGGATGACAGCTACTTCGGTGACTTTATCGAAGACGAGTCAGCCGAGAGCCCGCTCCAGGCAGCCGGGCAAGAGATGCTCAAGGAGCGTATCGACGATGTGCTCTCGACCTTGACCTTCCGTGAACGTGAGATCATCAAGCTGCGCTACGGCATCGGCGATGGTTATACCTACACGCTCGAAGAAGTCGGTCGCATCTTCCGGGTGACCCGCGAGCGCGTGCGTCAAATCGAAGCCAAGGCGGTGCGTAAATTGCGTCACCCCGTTCGTGCCCGCCAGCTGGCCAGTTTCTTGGACGGCATCCAGATCCTCGACGAAGAAGGCGATCCCCGGGACCTGTAGGGAAGCCAAGCGGATCGGAACCCTCCCAGGGGGGCTTCGGAGCCGGATTTGAGGCAGGAGCCGCGGTTTGCCCGCGGCTCCTGCCTCGCGTTTTTCAGGGGCGGCCCGTGACCCTCTCGCCCACGTGCATGGGCCAGGATCCAGGCTACGGCCGGCATCTTTCCTGGGCCAACCGAACAGGGGGGGCAGGGCTCCCAGGCCCGAGCTCGAGTCCCATTTGGCGGGGTCCCATGCCTTGACATGGGCCCCTTGGGCGAGGAAGTTCGCAACGTAGTGCTTTATTGATGGGGCATATGGGTCGATCCAAGCTACACTCCCAGCGCCCCAAGCCCCCGGCCAAACCTATGCAGGACACCTTGATCGCCCTTCGAGGGCTCCAAGAAATCGACCGCCACATCTACCGCGTACAAGCGGAGTTGGAGCGACTTCCCAAGGAACTGGAACAGCGCAAAGAAGTGCTGGTTCGACTGCAAGAGGCAATCTCTGAGCGGGAATTCTCCGCGAAGGAGCTGCGTGCCCGCATCAAGGAGATCGAGGATGCCACCAGTGGGTTACGTCAGCGCCAGCGCAAGCTGGAGCACGAGTCCAACACCCAAAAGGTGGACGCGGCATTGTTGGCTTCCTTCCAGCACGAGATTCGTCAGGTCAAGCGCACGGTCAGCCAGGCCGAGGACGATGGTCTGAGTCTGGTTTCCGAAGCGGACGAGGTGGAGAAGGGCCTGACCGAACTTCAGGAGCGCCTGGCTGAGGAAAGCACCGTATTCGAGGAATTCCAAGGCAACGTGGTCAAGGAAACCGCCGACGCGGAGGCCAAACTCGCAGAGCTCATCGCCAAGCGCGAAAAAGAAGCCTCCGGCGGCATCGAAGCCCCCGTGCTCGACCTGTACACCAAACTGCTAGCCAGCCGGGGCGGCGAAGCCCTGGCGGAGCTCAACGACATGGTCTGCCAGGGTTGCTTTGTAGGCATTCCCCGCAACCTTTCGGTTCGCTTGGCCCGTCAGTTGGAGGTTGTTCAATGCCCCAACTGCCAGCGTATTTTGTACAGCTTCTAGGCCTGTTTCGGTTCAAAGGACAAGGGAGCCCGTATTCCAATGGAATGCGGGCTCCCTTGTCCTTTGGGCGGATATGGCGAGCCGGTTGGGCTGCCTTAGAAGCTAAGCCACCATGCCACGGCAAAGTGGTATTGCTCTTCGACCTGGGGTCCATCGGTGTCCTGCCAGACAGGAACGCCAATCTCCAGGGCCAAACGGTTGTTGCGTTCCACGATCATGTGCAAGCCCAGGTCCAATGAGAGTCGCTTGGATCCAATGAACCCCGGATCAAATGAGGGGTCTGCGGTCGGATCCATGTTGGGATCCTGGCCTTGGATGGAGTCCTCTTGCCGGTATTGCATACCGACCACCAAGCTTCGGAACGGATCGATTCTTCGGGAGATCCAGGAGCTCAATTCCATTTGGTCTCCACGGCTCCAACCTTGATCGTTTTCGCCCATGGGGATGGTGGCTTGCAGAGCCGTACCAAAGGACCAATGGCTGGACCAATGGGTCCAGGTGAAGCCGGGTTTCAGCGCGTAGGTTCCGCCACCCAATTGCATGGCGTAGGGCAGCAGGGGTTGGGCAGGCCCGCTGGAGTTGCCTTCCCGGGCGCGGATCGTGCCGGTGGGGACGGCGACCATCAATTCGATTTCCGCCCGTTCGCCATCCTTATGGGAGAGCTCCACTCCCGTCCCCAGTTCCACGTCGGCCAGGCCATGGGCCTTTTCCCGGGTGATGCCACCACCACCGTCATCGAAGCGCATGCTACGGGATTCGATGGGAATGGTGAGCCGGAGGGAGGTCGCATCACCCAGCCCGTACTCGGCCCGCAACTCGGTGCGGTCGATGGATCCGGAGGTGGGCACGCGGGCGTACCCCGATCCGATCAGGGAGGCGGTGGAGACTCCACGCGTGCCGTCCCGCAGGCCATCGAGCTCGGTCCTCCGATGTTCGAGGGACAATCTCGCATGACCCAGCCCCAGCACAGGTCCCGAGGATGTGCCCAAGTATCCCCGGGAATCGGGCCGCAGGGTGGGAGTCCAGTGTCCGCTCACGATCCAGTCCTCCGTGGTAGGCGCGGGTGCATCGTCCATGCCGGCGAGCGGGTCGTCCTGTGCGGGACCGGGGATCGCGAGCAGCAGCCAGGGGATCAGGTGGAGCATGATGGGATCAGGTTGGGGTGGGGGCGCGGCTGGGAGAATACAGGCTACCCTGTGAGGTGCCACGATCCCCCAAGGTCTGGGCCAAGCGTTCCCGGATTTCGGTTTTGTGGACTTCCCAGAGTGGGGCGAGACGCTTTTCGATGGGGGCGTCGCCGGTGATGCGGTGCAGGATCTGATCGGGGTGCAGTCGCTCGACGAAGTCCGCCAGCCAGTCCACATAGGTCTCCGGTTCAAGAACCTCCACATCCCCGCGCTTCCACATGGCGGCGAGTTGGGTGCGTTTGAGCACCATAAGGTTGTGGACTTTGATGCCCGAGCAGCCAACTTCGGCCAGGACCCGGGCCGTTTCCCGCGCGCCTTCACGCCCGTCGCCCGGCAGGCCTAGAATAGCGTGGCCCACGCTCATCAGGCCCCGCGCATGGATTCGCCGCACGCTCTCTTCGAATTCGGCCACCGTGTGCATGCGTCCAATATCCAGGAGCCGCTGGTCATCGGCCACTTCGAGGCCGACTTCGACCCAGACCGGCACATGCTTGGAGAGGGCCTCGAGGGCGTCCAAGGCTTCCTCGGGAAGGCAATCGGGTCGGGTGGCGATGCTGACCGCTACGATGCCACGGTCCAGGTAGGGACGTACCACATCCAGGGTTTCAATCAGGCGTTGGGTGGTGACGTAGGTGTTGGTGTAGGACTGGAAGTAGGCGATGACACCGATGGGCGGTTTGCCTGGTTCCTGGCGGCGCGCCAGGCGCTTGAGGCCCTTTTCCAATTGGTCGGTCAAGTCGAAACCGTCCCGTAGGGCACCGCTGCCGGAGCCTTCCACGTCGCAATAGATGCAGCCTCCCAGGCCCTTACTGCCATCCCGGTTGGGGCAGGTGGAACCGGCGTCCAGGGCCACCCGGTGAACGCTGCGGGAAAAGGTCTCACGAAGCCAGGGGGCCAGGGTGTGGAAGGGGAGCTCTCGCATGGGCCTACCATAGCAGCCTGGGCGGTCTCGCACCCGGCGTGCCCAGTGTAAAAGGGCCGGATCCAGCGCCTTTTGCACCCCCGTCGGCAAGGGGGAGCGTGACAGGCGAGGGGTGGCCTCGTATGTTGACCCAGCTCCCAGCCCCCCCAGATTCATCGTGCAAATTCAACCCATCGTCGTCGGTACGGCCGGCCACATCGACCACGGCAAATCCACCCTCGTGCAGCTTCTGACCGGGGTCGACCCCGACCGCTTGCAGGAGGAGAAGGAGCGCGGCATGACCATCGACTTGGGCTTTGCTCGCTTCGATCTGCCGGATGGCCGTCGCATCGGTATCGTGGATGTTCCCGGCCACGAGCGTTTGGTACGCAATATGGTGGCCGGCGCAACGGGCATCGACATGGTGATCCTGGTCATCGCCGCGGACGATGGCGTCATGATGCAAACCCAGGAGCACCTGGCCATCCTGCAACTTCTTGGGGTGGAACGCGGCTTTATCGTGCTCACCAAGGTCGATCTCGTGGATGAGGAGATGCTCGAGTTGGCCACCATGGATGTGGAGGAAGCGGTGGCCGGGACTTTCCTGGAGGGGGCCCCGGTGTATCCCTACTCAGCCGTGACCAAGGATGGCTTTGAAGAACTCAAGGACGCCCTGGTTCAAATGGCCAGCGAGGTCAAACCGCGCTCCACCGAAGGCATCTTCCGCATGCCCATCCAGCGAGTATTCAGCGCCCGTGGCTTCGGCACCATCGTCACCGGGATTCCCGTGGCGGGGGAGTTGAACGTGGGAGACGTGGTGGAGGTGTTGCCGGGTGGAATGAAGTGCATAGT
>JARGOW010000072.1 GCA_029212955.1 Planctomycetota bacterium
TCCATTCGTATTGAAGTGTCGGTAGGCACTCGGCGACGTACCCAATCCGGTCGTACCTCGCCCCTGTGCACCCTGGATGCCCTCACATCCTGGACCTCATATGCGATCCCGGTTGACTCCACCACCGGTGAGCCCTGGAAGTCAACCAAATGCAAGCGAGCCTGGGAAGGTCGCGGCATGTGGACTGGAATCCGGATGGACGTCTGGCCCCCCTCGACCGCGAATTCAGGGGCCGAGTCTGCGCCCAGCCGGGCGAAGTGCGCATAAACGCGGTATCGCCCCGGAACCAATTCCCCCACGTTGGCGAACCCTTGTTTGACGTCGAACTGATCCTTCCACCGATCCCCTTCCGTCCACCATTCATTGGCCGGAACACCCAGCCTCCAAAGGCTTGCGGTTCCCGAAACGGCCTCCCCGGTTTCCGAATCGTAGAAGTTCAACGACAAGCTGCATGTTCCCTTCGGGAGCGGATCCTTGGCCCAGTAATCCTGCAACACCGCAAAAGAATCAATGGCCTCCTCAAAGTCATCATCCGCGCCCCCATCTTCAAAGATCTCCTCAACGATCGGCTCTTGCTCCTCGGCGGCCTTACGCACAGGACTCGAGGAATCATGAATACCGAGCAGCTCTTCCGAAGCGGTGAGATCGGGTGCGCCCTCCGCAGTAGCACCGGGTTCCTCGTAGTTGGCTTGCCCGTCGCGGGCATCTCGAAGTTCGAGAAGGGCCCAAAGACACCCGATCAGCAATACGATGAATAGAAAACGCGACCGCATGGCCCCGACAATACCCACCGAGATTGCACCGGTTGCGGTGCATCTGGACAATCTGTATCCGCCTTTTGCCACCCATGCTGAGGAGAATGCCTCCCAGCTTGCCCATTACGCTTCGGCCCGTTCTCAGCCGCCTGGAGGCGCTTTGAGGCTTAGGCCTCCGAGCAATGGGGCATGGAACCGGCCCTGTTTTCAAGCCATGTACTGGGGCACGCCGATAATCGAAGGGCGTGGAAATACCTAAACCACGCCCTTGCCCCATGACCGAGTTCCTATTCAATTCCGACCGTACGGAAGCCATCCTGCAATGGGATGGCTCCATGGCGTTGGATGAGATCATGGACGAGTTGGAATCCCAGGGCATTATCATTGGCGTGGATCGCGCAGAGATTGCTGCGGCGCTCGAGGAGTTGGGAGCGGCCGGAGATGTGCGTGTCGCGCGGGGCAAACCCTGTGTTCCGAGGGAACCGGCTGTCGTGCAAATGGAGAACCAGGCTGGCCTCCGAAGTGGCACGGTAGATGAAGAAACTGGACGCATGGATTTCCGCGAACGCGGCGGAATCAATCTCGTGCGCGGTGGCGATCCCATCGGCATTCTGTATCCCAGCACCGATGGCGCCCCCGGAGTGGCCGTGGATGGATCCCCCATACGTCCCGCTCAGCCGGAGGAAGCGAATCAATGGCCCGGTGAAAATGTCCGCTCCGAGATCGGCCCGAAGGGCACCCTAAAACTGTTTGCAAGAAGCCGTGGGGTTGTTCGCATCGGTCCCAAGGGTGAAATCTATGTCACCGACGTCTTCGAATTGGAAGGCGATCTGGACATGGGTTCGGGGAACATCGATACGCCGGGGAGCGTGCATGTGCAGGAAACGATTCGCAACGGTTTCCGGGTCCACGCGGCCCAGGATGTACACGTGGGTGCCGCTATCGAAAACGCCAATGTGAAAGCGGGGAAATCCCTGATCGTGGGAGCCGGAATCTTTGGAGGCGAAGACAGTAGCCTACAGGCCGAAGATCTTATCAGCGCCCGCTTCAGTCAGAATGCGAACATGCGGTCCGGGGGCGATGTCATCCTGAACTTCGACACCAACAGCACGATCGAGGCCAACCGGAGAATCATCGCGACTTCGGGAGAGGGTCGACTCCGGGGCGGGGTGTACTTCGCGGGGGAATGCATCATCGCCAAGGAACTCGGATCCCCCAACGGGGCCACGACCCGCGTCCAAGCTGGCATGGGGCCCAAGCAGTACCGGGCGCTAGCGTTTGTCCAAAACGAGTTGCGCCGGGCCAATGTCAAACTGAAGCGGACCTTGGCGCTCCAAGAGGAAGAAGCCGCAAAGCGGGGAGATGCCCCTATCACCCCTGAACAAGCCAGTACGGTTCGCAGCATCATGAAGGACCTGCGCGATGTGGGCGAGAGAATCAACGAACTCGATAGGGAACGGAAGGGATTGGAATCCATCCAGGATTCCGACAAGCCGATTTCGATCCGGGTCGAAAACATCGTGCACGCGGGGGTTCAAATTCAGATCGGAAACTCGCACCTTGCCATCGAGGACACCATGCCCGGCTGCACCTTCCGGCGAGACCCGGAAACCGAAGAGATCCGCTACGTTTGATCGCCAGGTGGCCGCGTGAAGTCAGTCCTTCACGTCAATCGGCACCAGCAAATCTGCAGCAGGCGTGACCCACAAGGATTGGGTCCAGATAAACCCCTGCCATGGAGATTGGCGTACGAGAAGCCGAGGCCGAAGACTGGACGACGATATCCACTGTGATCGAGAAGGCCTTTGGTAAGGAGGAGGGCCCCGAGCTAGTGGAGTTGGTTGCCGCTCTCCAGAAGGATGAAACCGCCCAACCACTTTGGGCCCTGGTAGCGGAAGCGCAAGGTGGGATCGTGGGGCATGTGCTTTTCACCAGTACTCGCTTGAAGCCCGAAATCGTCGGGGAACGCTCCGCGATCACGGCGCCCCTTTCGGTCGATCCTAAATGCCAACGTCAGGGCATCGGTGGAAGGCTCATCGCACACGCCCTCGAGCCGCTTCGACAGGACGGGGTTCAATTGGTATTCGTATTGGGAGGCCCCGCCGACTACTCCCGGAACGGATTTGTTTCCGCGGGGGTGCATGGCTTTGAAGCCCACTACCCGGTTCCAGAAACGTGCGCCGACGCCTAGATGGTTCAAGAACTCCAGCCCAGGGCCATCGAGAAGCATTGCGGAGTGGTGCGATGCGCCGACGCCCTCGATGCTTTGAAGTACTGGGTGGAAAAGATCCAAGGCCATCGGTGGACTCAGCCTCGCCTTTCCCCTGCCAGCTCTCCACAAAAAGTGTCCGTGGGATTCGGGGCTTCCACGCCTGCGCTCTGTAACGGACCGGTGTTGCCACACTTTCGAGCACTAGAAATCCCCCCGCATTTCCGAAGCTCGGTTAGGCTTGCAAGGCCCGCCCCGTGTGCCCATCCCCATCCGCGAACCAGGTATCCCATGCAAGAAGAAACCATCGAGTCCCTCGAACAGCAAATCGCAGATCTGTCCCAAAAGTTGATGGCCAAGCGTGCGGAGGCCATCCCAGAACCCGTGCCGAATTATGAGTTTGCCTGCACCGAAGGGTCCGTGCGCTTGCTGGACCTGTTCGGGCAACACGACCACCTTTTGGTGATCCATAACATGGGCAATGCTTGCTCCTATTGCACGCTTTGGGCCGATGGTATCAATGCGTTTGTTCCACACCTGGAGTCGGCCGTAGGACTGGTTTTGGTTTCGAAAGACTCTCCCCAGGTCCAACGGGAATTCGCCAACGACCGGGGTTGGCGCATGCGCATGGCCTCCCACGGTGGAGGTGCGTACCTGGAAGAACAGGTCAATTCGGAAGGCATGGAGAACTATCCCGGAGTCGCTTGCTACAAACGTCAGGGGGATTCCATCCTGCGCGTGGCGTACAGCCACTTTGGACCGGGCGACCTGTACTGCTCAATCTGGCACTTGCTTGGACTGGCGGGCATCGGCCTCAACCAATGGGCGCCCAAGAAATCCTACCTGGACTCCATCGATAACAAATGTGGCTCCGGCGCGGAGTGAGGGCAAACTATTTGGACGAGCGGGAAGTCAGTGCAGTGTCCGGCATGGTTTCCTTGCCGGGTGCCCACTTTACACTGACGTTGTTGAACGCGTTCACGGATAGACGGAGATGGACGACCGACCCGAGCCATCGCGATGCAAGTGTCTGGCCCGCACCGCTATCGATCGACACCCCATAGACGGTCAACCAAAGGTCTGCCGTGAGGTCCACCCATGTGACGTCGGCTGGAAACTGCAAACGGTCCCGAATGGCCTCCCTATTGGGAAGGACCGCCACGTAAATCCCCGCACCAGTGGTTTCAAACTCGACTGTCGTATGGGGTCCACCATCGAATCGGAATCCAAACCTCTGGGTTTTTCTCCATTCCAAGGTGTCCTCTTGGATCAAACCCAAATCGACCGCCCCCTCCACGAGCTTGGCGGGTTTCCAGCTTCTGTGGGATGCGCCCCTGTATCCGCCCCCTGCCCCGAACCCCATGATCACATTCGAATTCTTCGCGTGCCGTGAAGTCTTCCAGTCCGGCGTGCGGGCACCCATGTCCATTTTGTAGCCGCGATCCTTGAACTCCAACTTCGCAAGCATGGACTCGGGCAAGGGAACGCCCGATTCATCCACCAGGTGCAGCGCCACTCGTTCGAACTTTGGCACGACTACGGCCAAGGAGATCACGGTCATCTGCCCAGAAATATCGAAAGCTGGAGCGACCTCCGTTCCGGCCCTGCCAAAAAGGGGATAGGCCCGATAGCGGCCGGCGGGAAGTAAATCCACCTGCACCTGACCCTCTTTCACCATCAGACTGTCCTTCTGTTTCTGATCCCCCGCACTCCAAGAATCATTGCCCGGCGCATCGATGCGCCATAGATCCAGGAAACCAGAAACGGGCTCCCCTGAATCCGCGTCATAGAAGTTCATAAGGAGCGAACATTCCCCGACCTCCACAGGATCCGGGCCGGGGTAGCGAATGGGTTCCTCCACGGGCGGCTCCTGATCCACGGCCACCTCGCCCGAGCCCTCGGAGATTCGTTCGCGTTCCACTTCGGTCGATTCGGGCTCTATGAGCGACTCGTCCGCCGGGGTGTCTGCCGCAACCGTGTCCGGATCCGCCTGGGGGCTCAACGTCTCAGGCGCTGTCTCGCGGGTCAGGATGAGCACCAGGCCCGTCAGAACTATCAAAAGGGAGAGCCACAGATTCCGCATGGTGGCTCCAACGCGAATTCCGCGGTTGGGTTCATTTTCGCCGTGTGGTTTCTGTATGAGCGGACCGATCCACCGGCGATGCTCGTCCGGAGGGCCCCGGTGGGACCGTAAAGCGGTACCCTGATCTCTCCACCCGAAAACGACACCATGAAACTCCTCCCCTTCAGTCTCTCCATCCTCCTACTCGCCCCACTTTTCGCCTTGACCCAAGTCGAAGAAACCCCCGTCGTGATAAACACAACCTCCTCCCAAATGACCGGACTTGAAACCGTGAATGGGGCGCTCGATCGCCTGTACGAAGTGATCAGTTTCGAAGGCGGAGCCGAATGCGATTGGAAGGCCATGGACGAATTGTTTCTTCCGGGTGCCATTCTGATCATGCCCACCGGACCCGGCGGCGCGCGCAAGGCCCAAACCCTCGCCGAGTTCCAGCAGGGTTTCCGCTCCTTCATTGCCAACTCCCCCGCTAAGGAAAAGGGCTTCCACGAATTCAATCACAAGCGCTCCATCGTTGAATTCGGCGATGTGGCCCACGCCCACGTGGTCTTCGAAGCCCGCTTCGGCAAGGAAGGCAAGCGTATTCTCTCCACCGGAATCGACAGCATCCAACTCGTACGGATCAAGGATCAGTGGCACGTGGCCAGCGTGGCCACGGAAAATGTCCGCCCCGACCTTCCTCTCCCTAAGCAATTCCAAGGCAAGTAAAGGCGGGTCACCAACCGTGGACTTCCATTGAGAAAGGCGCCTACCGGCGCCTTTCTTCGTCGTAGGCATTCACACGTGCGACCGCCTAATGGATCGTGCGCTCACTGGGCGCTGATGCGGATGATGTCGACAGGGCAGCCCTCTTCCGCTTCCGCCAGCTCTTCTTGATCCATCTTCAAGCCGACGGCCTTGTAGAACACACCTTCGGCCTCACCGTCGATGAGTTCGGCCATGCCGTTGTCATCCATGCGGAAGTACTGGGGCGCAGTTTCTTCGCACAGGCAGCAACCGATGCACTCCAGGGCCTTGTGACGGATGACCAGATGGGCTTTGGTGACCTTGGTCATCGATCAGACGGGTGCGGGGACCGGAGCCATGAGATAGATCTGATCGCCGGGGCGCGCGTCGCCCTTGTGGGGCATGGTGAAGATCATTCCGCGTTGCACGCTGTCGGGGGCGGTGGAACTTCCATCCTCCTCCTCCACACGCAATTCCGTCACGACCCCAGGCACCGCGCCAGTGGTGTGCCCGATGATGACGTACTCGTCTCCGACCTTCATATTGCCCGCACAGCACTCCACCGAAACGATGCCCGCTTTGGAGTAAACATGGTTGAGTGTTCCAACCTTCTGTTTTTGGCGCGTGGCCTTGGTACCGTCCACCTTGGCGTAACCCTGCTTTTGCCCCAGGTAGTATCCGGAGGAGAACCCCCGGTTGTAGACCTTTTCGAGGGACGGCAAGAGCTCGTCGACGAGTTCCTCGCTGAAGGTTCCATTGGCCACGGCGTCCAGGGCCTTGCGATAGGCTGCGGTGGCTGCGCCCACGTAATCTGCGGACCGCCCCCGGCCTTCGATTTTGAAGACCTGAACCCCGGCATCGACCATTTTATCCACGAAGCCCAGGGTCAAAATATCGTTGGGCGACATGATGTAGTTGTTGTCGACCAGCAGTTCCGCACCGGTGTTCGCGTCCTTGACGATGTATTCCTTGCGGCAGTTTTGTTCGCAGGCTCCACGGTTGGCCGAAGCGTTGGAAGTGTACATGGACATGCCGCAGCGGCCCGAGACCGCGATGCACAATGCGCCGTGGGCGAAGGCTTCGAGCTCCATCAGCTTTCCGGAACGACCCCGGATCTCTTCGTCCACGATCTTCTTGTGCACGGTCTTGATCATCGGAACGCTCAACTCGCGGGCGAGCACGATGCGGTCGCAGTAGGCCGCGTAGAAGCGCACGGATTCCGAGTTGGAGATCGAAAGCTGGGTGGAGAGATGCACTTCCAATCCGAGTTCGATCGCGATCATCACGGCCGCCATGTCGGACAGGATGACGGCACTGACTTTTTGGGCAGCGGCTTCCTCGAGTAACTCCCGGCAAAGTTTCAGGTCGTGCTCGTACAGAACGGTGTTCAAAGCCAGGTAGCTGCGCACTCCGCCCTCGCGGCAGATTCGACAGATCTCGACCAGGTCCTCGCGCTCGAAGCTCCGCCGGGACCGAGCTCGCATGTTCAGTTGGGCCAATCCGAAGTAGACCGCATCGGCACCATTGGCGATGGCGGCGTTGAGCGATGAATAGCAGCCTGCGGGGGCCAACAGTTCGGATTTGGGGGCTTTGATGTTCTCCATGGGCGCGGGATCTTACCACGGGGTTCGCCCCATGGAGGCGATGGTCCATTCTGGAACCCAAGGGTCCCAAACGGGGCTGGCAGCCCGGGTGCTATGGCGTACCATGGCGCCCTATGGAGCCTTCCACCCAATGTAGGGGCGTGCGCGGAGCAACCGTCGTACCCGACAACACCGAGTCGAGCATCGTGACCTCCTGTGCAGAGCTTTTTAGGGCCATGACGGAGGCCAACGGCATTGCTCCGGGGGAGATCGCGGCCATTGTGTTCACGGCCACACCGGACCTGGGAGCGGCCTTTCCCGCCCAGGCAGCCCGAATTGCGGGTTTCGAGCAGGTTCCCCGGATCTGTGCCCAGGAGATCGACGTGCCCGGCGCCCTGGGCCATTGCCTGCGCATTTTGCTCCTGTGGAATACCGAACGACCCGCGGACTCCATCGAGCACTGCTACCGGAACGGCGCGGAGGCGCTGACCATGCGCGACGAGCAAGCACCGTCGATCCTGGATGGTTTGATGCCCCAATTCCCCGCTGAATAGGCCCTGCGCGTTTAGGCTGGGGCGCTCCAGCCAACCATAAAGCACTGTAAAATAGATACTTGCTGCAACAATTGGACTCCCCCGACCTTTAAACGGTTACAAATGTCAACGATTGAGGGTAGTTTGTCGACAAAGGAATCAGCATGTCGAACAAACACCCCAAAAGCAGCGAAGCGCCGACCCCGGCCGAATGGAAGATCCTTCGCATCGTGCACAGCATGGAATCCTGCGCCGCCCGGGAGATCGTTGCATCGGCCACGGACACCTTCGGTTGGTCCATGAGCACCACCAAGACTCTCCTGCGCCGTTTGGTCGACAAGGGGCACCTGCAAACCGAACGGGTCGGCAACTCATTCCTGTACTCACCCTCCCAGTCGGCCCTCAAAATGCTGTGTAAGGAGGCCGACGGGCTTCTGGCCAACGCGGTGGATAACGCGGTGGGCCCGCTGCTCTCGTACATGGTCAAAAAGAGTCAGCTCTCCAAGTCGGACCTGGAAGAGCTGCGCGCACTCTTGGATGAGAAGGAGGCGGGCCAATGATTGCACTCGAGTCCGCCGCATCCCAAGCCCTGCAGTTCGCGCTCGAGCGCTCGGTGGCGTTCACCATCGTGTTCCTGGTCCTTGCTTCCGCATGGTGGATCCTCAAAAACCGCCTGAGCAGTCACGTGGGAAGTGTTTGGTTCCTGCTTCCCATGGTCGTATTGGTCGTCCCCGTGGAGCGTTGGGTTCCGAACCCCTGGAATGCAAGCAACCCGATCGAACGGGCGACGCTCTCGTTCCTTCCTGACCAGGGGGAGCGAACATTCATCGATCCAACCACCGCAGGTTTCTTGGATCTGCGCTCTCCGAACATCGCAGCATCGACGCCGGAAACCGCCACACCGGGCTCCCCCACCGCCGTTTCCGCACCTACTCCTTGGGCGACCCTGTTGCTGGGTACCTGGATTCTGTGCATGCTCACCTACCTGATTCGATTGGCCCTCGGACAGGGCCGAATGCAAAGCCTGCTTCGATCCGCACAGGTTTTGTCCGCCGATTCCATGCCCGTGAACTTGAATCGAGTCCTTCGCAGCGCAGGCATATCACGCACCGTGCTTTTCCTGGAAAGCCCCGAGTTCGACTCGCCCGTGCTATGGAACGGAAGGATCCCCGCCGAATTGGCCGGCTCCAAGAACCCCGCAGCCATCATCCTGCCCGAAGGCCTCAACCGCAGATTGTCCCGCGAAGAATTGCGCTGGGTTCTACTGCACGAATTGGCCCACTTGGCCCGGGGGGATCACCGCACGGAGCTTCTCCAACGCATTCTGGGCGCAGCCTTCCTCTTTCACCCCCTGGTTTGGATGGCCAACCGGCTTTCCCGCAGTTACCGGGAAATGGCCTGCGACGATGCGGCTTTGGCCCGCTGCTCGGAGACCGACCGTAAGCGCTGCGCCCGCGCCCTCTTTGAGGTTGTGGCCCACGCCGCCGCCCTTTCTGGCACGAGTGCGCGGCCAGCCCACCGAACAACCCACGCGATGTCCTCCCTCTTTCACTCCAAGAAACTCACCAGGAGACGAATCATGCGTCTAACCGAAATCGACCGTCCACTCGCCCGAGGTCTGCGACTCTCGGCACTCTTCCCCGTCCTTCTCGTATCCAGTATGGCCCTGGCCGCAGCCCACTTCCCGGCGGTCCTCCAAGAAGAAGAAATCACCGAGGAGGTCGTGGTCGAAGAATTCGAACACGATTCTTCCCCCGCACAATACGAGGCCAAGACCCGCGCAGCGGCTCGGAACGCAACGGACTGGTTGCTCAAGAACCAAAACAAAGCAGGCGGGTGGAGTTACACCAAGCCCAAGCCCGCCGAAGTGAAAGAATGGGGCGCCGGTTACAAGGATCCCGCCATTTCCGGTCCCGATCTTCAATTCTTCCAGCCCTATCACAACGATGTGGCACTGACCGCCTTGGCGCTTCAATCCCTGGTCCAGCGCGCGAACAAGGAGGGTTCCACGCCGGAAATCAACGGCGCCATCGACCGGGCCATCGCGTACCTGCTATCCAAGCACGATGCCGAATCGGGCATGTTCGGTACCGATGAATTCACCGTCATGGTGGCCCAATCCCTCGCCATCGAGGCCCTGTCCCTTGCCGCAAAGGATCGCATGACCCCCGAGGTATTGGCCACGCTCAAATCCGGTGTGAAGCTGCTCGAAAAGGCGCGCAATCCGTATATGGCGTGGCGTTACGACAGGGTGCCCGTGGGCGACAATGATTCGCGAATTACGGGGTACGTCATGCTCGCACTGGTCCGTGCCTTCGAAGCCGGCGCCCACGCCGACCCGGAGACCATGGCCTCGGGCATGAACTATCTGAATCAGGTAGAGGACGCAAAAACCGGTCGGACCCATTACATGCACGACCAGGTCTACGCCTTCCGCCTGCAATCCCACAAGAACAGCCACCCCGCCGAGCGTGCGGAAGCCCCCACCGCCATGCACCTGCGCCTGCGCAACGAGCCGGGATTTGAAACGATCCCGCGCGGGGCCATGGATCAGTCGATCGATCTGCTGGTTTCCAAAGCGCCGATTTGGGACCTGGCCAAGGGTGCGGTGGACTACACCTATTGGTGGCACGGCACCGAGGCCCTGGCTGGGTGCGAAGCGGCCACCGACCGCTGGCCCATTTGGCGCGATAGCCTGCGGGCGGTCCTCATCGAGCTACAGATCTCAGAAGGCGAGTTGGCCGGTACCTGGCCCACCCTGGACGCCTGGTCCACCCAGGGATATGAGGTCTACACCACGGCAACCTGCGCCCTGGCCCTGTACGCAAGCCTGGGCGAATAGC
>JARGOW010000073.1:0-3175 GCA_029212955.1 Planctomycetota bacterium
CGCAAGCCCCAACGTGGCGAAGGCCCCTGGCAACTGCGGGTGCATACCCATGGGGACCGGCTCCCTGTGCTGTTTGCCCAGGTGGACGCCGATCCCCATGCCGAGCATTTGCAGACCATCATCACGCGCCCGCTGGATCCGTTTGTTTCGGGGGTCGTGGTCGATGCCCGTGGGGAGCCCCTCGCGAACACGCCCCTGCAATTGCGCAAACTGGAAAATGCTCCCGCCATGCGTGGCCCCGCTCTCAACGTGGAATCCGACGCGGATGGTCGACTCGAGTTCTTCGTCCTTCCGGGAACCGAAGCCGGCACCATTCACCTGCGTGGTTCGAACGACTTGGAGCTGGCCGAGAACGTGACGATCCAGAGGGGCGAAACCGGCGTGGTCCTGCGCGCGATTGCGCTGGGAGCCTTCTCCGTGGAAGCCATGCTGCCGACCCACTCGCGGAATTCCGATCTCATTTGGGAGCTGGTGCACGCCGAGGGCACCATGTACGCACCGTGGCGCGGCGACCTGGCCAAAGGGGAGCCACTCGAGTTCAAGGAACTCTACCCGCGGACCTATCGGCTGCGGATCTCACTGCCTAAGCGGACTTTCGGTCCGAAGGGGCCCATGAGCGCCCAAGACCGCATCCTCTACCGATCGGCCCCATTTGAAGTGCTGCCCGGATGTCGGGCGGACCAGGTCCGTTTGGATGCGATCGATCTGCGGCGCAGCTACAGGCGCATCGAAGTCACCGCCCAGGTCGAAGGGGTGCCCACCGATCCCAGCCAGAGCACGCTTCTGTTCCGTCCGACCGAGGGCGAATCCCTGGCCTTCTGGTCTCCACTTCACGTCTCTGCCAATTCCGGCAAGCGGGTCTTGCTCATCGAGGCTCGGCGCGCGATCGAGGTCGCAGCCCGCGGCTATCACCATCACAGTACCCTCGAGGGCCCAAATTCCCGCGCCTTGCTAAGAAGCGATGTGCAGCTGATGGGCGATCAGACGTGGCAGGTGCAGCTCGATCTGATTCCCCAGCCTCCTGTCCAAGTGCAATTCGACCCTGAGGCCCTGGCGCTGGCGGCCCCCTACGAATTCCACGCCCTGCTGCAATCCGGTGAAGCGTCGCCCGCATCCCGATGGATCGCTCTAGGTTCCGAGCCCCGCTTTGAACCGACCCCCGTGGGCCGCGTGGGCTCCAATGGAACGGTGGCCTTCCCCGATCGGGGATTCCTGCCCGGCGAAAAATTGCCCGACACGATCTACCCCGCCTTGGTGTTCCGCCCGCCCGGGACCGAAGGTTCTTTGCAGCAAGAAATCGATGGGTGCTATCGACGCGGTGGCAGCCCCCATTGGAGTTACCGGGTGGCGTTCACTCCGAACGAAAAGAGAATCATGCGCGACTCGGTGGAGTCGGTCGGATGGATTGAATTTGTTCGACAAGCCCCGGTTTCAGCCGGCGAGCGCGGAGCGTTGGAGAGTCGCTCGAACCCCAGGCCCCCCCTCTGGAACCATCCGATCAAGCGTTTGCGGGCGAAAGGAGATTTGCCCCTCCAAGTTCCCTTGGAAGGAATCCAAAAAGCAAAACAGGCGATTGAGGATCGGGCCGCCCCCTACAGGTAGCGGACTTCGCAAATTTTCGGCTCGGAATGTGCGGACCGGTTCAAGGAACCGGAGCACACCTAGAGCATGCTCTGGATCGCCGACATCAGGTTGTCCGTTTGCTGTTTGATCATCCCGGGGGCGATGCCTCCGACGCACATCAGAAAGTCTCCACCGAGCTGGGCTTCGGTTGTGCGAACTCGGATCCATTCCAGATTGGCCCACTTCATGTAGGGGTGGGGGTAGCTGTACTTCACCACGCTCTTGATTTGCTCGGGGTTGAGGTGAAAATTCACCTTTGGGAAGTCGCCGCTCACTCGGTAGCTGAACACTTTGGGGGGCTCGCCTTGAAAGTCCAGGGACCCTTTGGATACCGAGAGTTCGCCCGATTGGAAGTGCACCAGGGGGATCTTCATGTAGAAGAACAGCCCGAACAGGGGTTGGATCTGCGGGAAGGATTTCGGGCAATTGAAACGACCGAATACCTTGCTCAGAAACGAGGTGGATGCGGTGATTCGAGCGTGCTCGTCCAAATGCTCGATCGTGGAGATCCAAATCGGTCGAAAGTTCTGTGACATGGCGTGTGGGGTAGTGGGGCAATCCAAAAGCGGGTTTTGCTGGTTTCCATTAGCTCAAAACCTGCACTTATTGCCCCGGTGGTATTACTTCCGAATCCCATCCGGGTGGAGGGCGAAGCGCATTTTCCTCAGGGACTCGGACAGGCCGCCGGGGCGCGACCGCATGGGCCAAAGCCTCGTCAACTCGGCTTCTATCGCTTGCAGCCCCTCATCTGCCCCTGGGTCGGTCGGTAGGGATTGGCCCCGTTCGCGGGTGCGGGCGTTGGCCCAGGTTGCGAGTTTGACGCAGAACTGGAGCTCTTGCACATCGCGGTGTTGGCTTGGGCTTTCGTCTAGCACTTTCAAGGACGCTTGCAGTTCGGCGTCGTAGGCCTGCGAGGTCTCCAGACTCCAATTGGCGCAGCGCTTCTCCCACTCCCCCTCCGGATGCAATCCGTGTTGCGGGTAGCGCATGGCGTAGAACGGACTGGTGCCGTTGAGCACGCCGGGGTCCAGGGATTCGCCGGCATTCCAGAGTCGCATCCAAGCCTCAGAAAGTGCGGTCTCCCGGCTCCCGTAGAACACCCGATCGATCGCGGAGGCATCCGGGTCCGGTTGATCGGGTCCACTCCAAGACTGGATCGCAAAGTGCAGGATGCCCAGGTTGGAAAGGCTCGGCGGTTGCCAGTGCCCCCAATCGCCCCAATCGGTTAGGACCAAAGCACCGGCCCCATGGTCGATGGCCGCCCGGGCCGCATTGCGAATATTCCCGAGGCAATTGGAAGCCCGACCGGTCAGGCTTTGCCAGGAGGAAGTCCCCGGCGCGATCCAAAACTCCGCCCCAATGTCGCTCAGAGACTTGGCCTGGGCATCCAAGGGATGGTCCTGTTCGTAACCCCAGATCACGGGCACGCAGCCCTTGGGCAGTTGCTCGAAGACCTCGGGATGCTCGAGCAGGATATCCGCCCAGAACACCATGCGCTTACCGCGCCACGCGATCATCTCGTTCACCGCGCACAGGTATTCCATATAGACCG
>JARGOW010000073.1:3185-10698 GCA_029212955.1 Planctomycetota bacterium
CCCTTTTCCGCGCACAGCTCCGCGCTTCCACCCCGACCCAAATCGAAGGTCGCATCTAAACCAGCGTTGAAGAATTCGCTGTCAAACAAGGGCCACAACTGCCCCACCAGATCATCGACAAGCCTCAGGCTTTCCGGATTGGCCGCGCACAACCCGAAGGGCTCCTTGCGAAAGTCGAAGGCGTGCAGGGTGCCGCCCGGTTCCTCGGCCAGGTGGTTGTATGCGGGCAGGGTCAGCCAACGGTGCATATGCCCGAAGGTGTTCTGATTGGGCACCATTTCGATTCCGTGCCACCTGGCCGATCCCACGAGCACGCGCATTTCATCGGGTGTGATAGGACTCGCTCCGTCTGAAACCGATTCGTGGCCTGCATACTCGAACGTGTGCTCCAGATAGAGTTCCAGGTGGTTGTACTTGAGCCTGGCTAGCTGTTCGATGAGTTCGTGTAGGCGGTCCATAGTCGGCATGCGATCCCGACTCACGTCTAGCATGTAGCCCCTGCGCTCAATCTTGGGCGCGTCTTCGATGGTCACGCAATGGATCGGCGTGCCCTGTGGGTGCTGCGAAATCCATTGGTTCAGGGTGATGGCCCCGTACAGGAAACCCAGCTCCCCTCCGCCTCGAATCACGCACTCCTGCGGTCGAATCTCCAGTCGATAGGCCTGATCGCTTACCAGGTTGGGGTCCAACTCAAAGCTCAGCTGCAATGGATCGGATTCATCCCACAGCCAGACCTGATCGTGGGGCTTGCCCAAGGCCCAGGGCAAGTTGACGGTGCAGCCCTCCGGATAGGTCACCCCGCCCCCCCCGCTCCAATCCATCCCGGGGCCTGAAGTCACAAGCTCGACGCTCGTCGGCGGCGGAAAAAGGGTGGGAGCTGAATTCATCTTGCTCCCACGATAGCGCCCTGGAGGTCGAATACCAAACCGCCCCCCTTTGGGCACCTTGGCCAACCACTGCGGTCTCGGGGATCACCCGGCACGCGATTCCAAGGGCGGTCCATCAAAGCCTGCACCGGGAAAGCAGCTCCGGAAACCCATCATCCGAACCTGCGATGCAGCCCATGCACTTGCTAGGCTTTCGTCATGGGTCTCAACGTCCTCATCATCGGCGCCACTTCCGCCATCGCCACCGAAGTCGCGCGCATTTACGCCGGTCAGGGTGCCCACCTATTCCTACTCGCACGCAACGAAGAAAAACTCCACTCGTTGACCGGCGAGCTGGGTTCGACCGTGATGGGATACGAAGCGGGTGACCTGAATGACTTCGAGCAAAACGAAGGACGTGTAGAGCGCGCGCTCATGGCCCTAGGATCGGTGGACGTGGCCCTGGTCGCCCACGGCTTCCTCGGCGATCAGATCCGTTCCGAGAACGAATTCGACCACGCCCTCGAGATCCTCAACACCAACCTGTCGAGCGCGGTCTCCCTGCTGATTCCCCTGGCCAACCACTTCGAATCCCAGAACCGCGGGCACCTGGGCGTGATCACCTCCGTGGCCGGCGAACGGGGCCGCCCGCGGAACTACACTTACGGCGCAGCCAAGGGCGGGCTGACCCGCTACCTCCAAGGCCTACGCAGCCGCCTCTACGCCACCGACGTGCACATCCTCAACATCAAACTCGGCCCCGCCGACACCCCGATGACCGCGGACCACGACAAGAATATCCTCTTCGGCGAGAAAACCAAGGTCGCGCAGTCCATCGTGAACGCCCTCACCGGCCGCAAACACGTGGTCTACCTAAAGGGCGCCTGGAACCCCATCATGGCCATCGTTCGCAATCTGCCCGAGTTCATCTTCCAACGTTTTGGGTTTCTGTCGGGACGCTAGAGACCGAAACTGGCTAGCTCTTCCAGCGAATCATGGGCTTGAGGTGTACCCTAGTTCCCATGACGGATAGCACCCCCTCCCCTGCGGCCGACCGTAAGTTGCAGCGGGCCGTGACGTTGATCCCGGCCATCGCGATCATCCTCGCCAATATCATTGGCACCGGGGTGTTTGTGAAGGCGCGAGTGATGACCGTCAATGTGGGGACACCTGGGATGGTGCTTCTCGTTTGGGTTTGTGCGGGGCTACTGACTTTGACGGGGTCGTTGGTGTATGCCGAGCTCAGCACGATGATGCCCCGTTCAGGTGGGGCTTTGAACTACATCGGTGCGGCTTTTGGTCGGCGTTGGGCCTATCTTTACGGCTGGACCATGATGCTGGGTACCTGGGCTTCGGTGGCCGCCGTGGCGATTCTGTTGGTGATTTTCCTCAATGGTCTTTTCGGGGATAGCCTGGCTCCTTGGGCGCTTAAGACCCTTCCATTGGTGGTTATTGTTTTCACCACCGCGATCAATCTGGCCACTGTTCGGGCGGCTGGCCATATCGCGACGGGGCTCACCGTGGTCAAAATCCTGATCGTTTTGGGCGTGGGTATCGGAGGTTTTCTTTTGGCCGACGGTTCCTGGAAAAACTTTTCCCTGGATGCCGCGGACGGGATCGGGGAAGGCATTCCCGAAAGCGCTCGCCTGGGCATCAACGGATTCGGCGCGGCCATGCTTGGAGCCCTTTGGAGTTACAACGGATGGGCGCTGATCTCAGCCCTCGGAGGCGAGGTCAAGGACCCGGGACGCACGCTCCCCCGCACGATGATTGGCGGAACCCTGCTGGTGATCGTGCTCTACCTTTTGATCAACGCGACATACTTCTACGTGCTAACGCCCTTGGAGATCGCCAATCTCCCCGAAAGCGGATCCGTGGCCAATGCCGCCGTTCTACGTTTCGGTGGCAGCACAGCTGCCAAACTCATGTCCGTAGGCCTGGTCCTTTCCGCCTACGGAACATTGCACACCGGGATCATGGTGGGAGCCCGGTTGCCTTTCGCGCTAGCGCGCAAGGGACTGTTGCCGAAGAGCCTGGGAATCGTGTCCGCACGCAGTGTTCCAGCCATATCGGTTCTGGTCACGGGCGCCGGAGCCTTCGTCCTCGCCCTGTCCGGCACTTTCGACATCCTCACGGACATCTACGTGTTCATGATTTGGATTTTCTACGGCATCACCTGCTCCACCGTTTTCATCCTGCGCAGGAAGCTGCCCGACGCGGAGCGGCCCTACCGGGTTTGGGGTTATCCCTATGTGCCGCTCGTGTTCTTAGCGGTCACGCTATTCCTTTTGGTCAACACATTCCTCGCAACCCCTTGGCGCGCGGTTTCCGGACTCGCTTTGGTGCTTTCGGGCTTGCCCGTGTACGCATACTACTCGCGCAAGTTGGGATCCGACGAGGCCACCGCTTGGTTAGGTGAGGAATAGGCCGGTCCGCGCTGGGCTCCATGGGCGATTTGGAACCGCGTGCTTTGGCTCGCAGCTTGATCCCCATTGGAACGCAGTCGCTTTCCTTGGCGGGGACCATGGGCTACGGGGCACCGCCCGTTGGGCCACATTTGAGCTGGCCGTCTAAGTGAGCGCGCGGTTCAACGGGCACTTGGCGCTGGGTTCGTCGCCTCGGCGGTAGCTTTCGAGGAGTTCCCGTGAGCGTTCCGCCAGGGCCCGGCGCACCTCGCGGCGGCGCCCTTTGATACGCGGGATCACCAGGCTGTCGTAGGCCGTGGTGGCGTGGCGCATCCAGGCGATGACCGCGGCCTCGGCCCGCTGGGCCACGGGGATGCGCTTGGTGCGCGCGACGGTGCCGCTGCCCACGGGGACGGCGTGGGCGGATACCGCTTGGGCTAGGCGCTTCTCCAGGTCATCGAACTTCAGGTGGAAGTCCAGGAAGCGGCGCACCTCGGACTCGAATTCCGCTGCGTAGCACACCTGTTGCTTTTCCCGGCGCGCCTTGTCGCTGGCCCGGCGCTTGGCGTAGGCCGGGTCCTCGCGTTCGACCACGAGATTGGCTTGGATTTCGGCCACCCGCTGACCCTCGGCCCATAGCCCCTTGGAAAAAGTGCGACGGCCCTTCTTTTCCTGCATTTGCCAGCTCGGACCTCCAGCTTTGATGCGACGCGTGAGGGCCGGATCCCCGGGGGGAACCAGGATCCAATCGGAGGGTACGGACAGGGCCTTTCCACTTTCATCGAGCACGATCCGTTCCCGGTCGGAGGGCCTCACCGCTTTGCATTCGTTCGCCATGGCGAAGAGGATAGCCTCTCCCATGGACGGCCGCCCCCATCGCGCCGCTTTCTAAGATCCGGCGGACCATGGGCGCGAATCCGCGGATCGCACAAGGCCCAACCAAAAGACAGCCCCCTCCCCCGCAACCTGCGCCGTACCGACCACGGGAGCGCAAGCTTCGAGAAGGGGAGCCGCCAGGAACTCCTCAACCCGGACTAGAGGCCAGGTTGGGGAAGCAACCCATGGGCCTGGGGATAGGAAACGTCCTCGAGTCCCACGCCGGGGGCAAGGTGAATGTCCGTGGCCGCGTTGGGAACGTGGATCTGGATCAGGCCCGGGCCTCCGTTTCCACCGGCCCCAACGGCACCGAAGGTGTTGTGGCGGCCTTCGCCACCGCGCCCGCCCAATGCGCTCAATGCCCCATCGGAAGCCTGGCTGAGGTCGATGGTACGAGCTTGCAGCACGATCGATCCGCCGGAACCACCGCCCGATCCGCCGCCCACGCGGTCGAAGAAGATCGTGTTTTCACCGGCTGCACCATCACCGCCGTCCGCTTGAATACGGCCGGAAGGGCCCACTCCAATGTAGGGAGCAATCAAGATGCCCAGGCCCCCGCCACCCCCGCCGCCGGCGCCTTTTTCATCGCTGCTGGGGAAAAAGGGAAGGGAGGGAAAAGTGGCGCTGGGAATCGCATCCCCACCACCGCCACCGCCGCTGCCCGACTGGGGGAAGTTGAGTTCGCCCACCACGATGGCGCCGCCCACGACCTTGCGGCCATAGAAGTCGTTGTCCGCGATCATGTCCGTGAAGACAGCTTCGCCAATGGCGCCACCCTGGGGGATCAGGTTCCCTGTGACGGCTCCAATCGCCTGGTCCGAACCATTCATTCCGGGATGGGCGACGAGGCCCAGGTTTTCTGGTGCGCTCAAGTCCATGACGTTGACGGGTTGATCGGCTGCGAACACTCCACCGCCACCACCAGCGCCGCGACGTTCATCCGCTTGGTTCACGATGAACTGGAAACCACTTTCACCGCCTTCGCCTCCCTGGCGGAAGAAAATGCTACCGATTCCAATCCCCGGTGCGCCCTGTGGTGTGGACGTGTGGGTCTTCACGCTGGCGGACCCTCCGCTGCCACCTCCTGGGCCTCCTGCAGCTCCGAACTCGGGGATGTGGCCCGTGTTCAGCGTGCCCACATCGTCCGCATCAAAGCCCGATACGTCCAACGTGCCATTGATCAAAACCCCGCGCCTGGCGAGGAGTCGGAAACGATCAGCACCTACGACGCGAAGAGTCGCGCCCGCATCGATGACCAAACTGTCCACGGTGATCGCTCCACGATCCGTGTCGTACTCGACGGTTTGGCCACTTAATATGTGAACATCTTGAGCGAGGGCAGGCGGCGCAAGTGCGACAATCAAGGAGCAAAAGGCTAGGCGTGAAACGTACATGGGTTCTCTCCAAAGGGGAAAAAGGGTTGCGCGGGATTGCGCACGATCTGTAATCCAATAAGCAACCCTTGTGCCATATCGGTTTTACCCCTTGAAATCCCGCAACCCACTGAGAACCGAGCGGGAGCGCACGGTTTCACCCCTGCGATCCTGCACGGGTCTGCAATTGCCCCCATTGACATGCGAATCTGAATCCGCAGTCTCCGGTGGGCCGCCGGAAAATCGCGTGCCTTCGCCCACCATCACCCATTGAGCCATGGCTCCATTAAAGGGTTATGACAATGCTACGGGTCGATGAAAAGTCCCGCTAGAAAGTCGCAGGCCGTTTCTAGCCTGCTAACCGGCCGCGTTGCGTTCCACTATGTCGAGCATCTCCGCCACGCTGTCGCCGATCCGAACGCTACTTCCAGCCAATCTGGACAACAATGCGATGCCGTAACTGCTCGTGATCAAACTGTGGGCCATGCGCGCGGGCTTCGCATCGGGTTTGAGTTCGCCCGCCAGAAGCGCTCGCTCCAAATTGGATTCGTAGCCCCGCTCCAATCGGTTGACATGTTCCTCGACGATGGCAAGGCCCTTGGCATCATTCCGATTGACCACGATTGCGGTAATGGTGAAGCACCCCTCGCCAGGGCATTGCGCTGCCATGGCTGCCCATCCCCTTATCACGGTGCGTAGGTTTTCGATGGGAGAACCCGGTGCGTCCAATAGGTCTAGCTTGGCCTGGACTTCCACCCGGCCGTAGTGCTCCAGGGCGTCGAGGAACAATCCACGCTTGTCACCGAAGGCGTTGTAGAGGCTTTGGCGGCAGATGCCCAATTCGGCGGTCAGCTCGGGGATGGAGGTTCCATCGAATCCCTTGCGCCGGAAGACGTCGATGGCCTTCGTCAGCACTTGCTGCTCGTCGAATGTTTTGGGTCGTGCCATGGGCGGGTAGATTGTAGAACAATCGTTCTGAAAGAGGTGCAGCCATAAACCCCTTTTGGGGAGTGGATTATGGCTCCAGAGAAGCCTCAAAGCGAATTCTTCAACTGGCTTGGTTTGAAATAGAACAAACGATCTATTACTCAAGGCCCTGAAATGAACCGCCGGGGGGTCACCAGACCGGATTGGGCCCTCTCTCCCCCAGAATCACAGAAAGAACGTTCTAATGACCACCTCTAGTCCCAACGACCTGTTCCAACCCGTACAAGTCGGCGACCTGACCCTTAAGAACCGGGCCGTGCTGGCACCGCTGACCCGCGGGCGCTCGGGCCCCGCACGCCTAGCGAGCCCCGTGATTGCCGAGTACTACCGCCAAAGGGCGGGCGCCGGCCTTCTCATCACCGAAGCCACCGCCGTATCCGAACGGGGAAACGCCTGGCACCACACCCCCGGTATATACACGGCGGAGCAAGCGGAGTCTTGGAAACCCGTTGTCCAAGGCGTTCATTCCGAAGGCGGTCGCATTTTCCTGCAACTCTGGTTCGGCGGTCGCGCGTCCCACTCGAGTTTTGTGGGCGGCGGTTTGCCCGTGGCCCCTTCCGCCATCGCCATTCAGGGCGACGGTGTGCACACGCCCACTGGAAAGCAACCCCACGAAATCCCCCGCGCCTTGGGCACCAATGAAATCCCCGGCATTGTCCAGGACTATGTCATCGCCGCCAACTTCGCCAAGCAAGCTGGCTTCGATGGCGTCGAGATTCACTCGGCCAACGGGTACCTGCTCGACCAATTCCTCCAATCCAAGAGCAACCAACGCACGGATGCCTATGGCGGCAGCATAGAAAACCGTTTCCGCCTGCTGCGTGAGATCATCACTGGGATCGAAACCGTTTGGCCCTCGAACCGGATTGGCGTGCGCCTTTCCCCCAACGGCATTTTCAATGATATGGGATCCCCGGACTACCGGGAGACCGTTCTCTACGCTGCGAGCGAATTGAACACCATGGACCTGGCCTACTTGCACGTGGTCGACGGGCTTGGTTTCGGG
>JARGOW010000074.1:0-6620 GCA_029212955.1 Planctomycetota bacterium
GGGAATTGGACTCCCAAAGGAAGGCCGGAAGAATCCGCGGACCCTGGGCCACGCAGAGTGCGTGCCATGGTGCCCAAAAAACGATCAGCCCGAGGGTGGCCCCGTAGCTGAGTTGCAGGGAAACACTCGTCACCGACTCCGGGCGCGAGAGCAACTCCAGGCACAGGGCCAGGGACCAAATGCTCAGGGGGTCCACCCGTCGGCCCGCACCGGGCGGGGCACCCGGAGCGGAGATGACCTGGCGTGCACAATCGGCCATGCCCAGGGCTAAGCTGGCCCGCAGGGCTGGGGTGCCTCCGCCCAGAATGGGTAGGAAAAAGGCCAAAGCTATCACCTGAAGAATGGCAGGCAGCCGGGCCTGGACTCCCAGCGGAAGGCCCCAGTCAAGCACTCGAAAGGACATCATTCCCGCAAGCCCCTGGCAGATCGGTCGCATGAACAGCCACCACATCAAACCCACATGCAGCCCCGAGAGAGCCAAGAGATGGCGCGTCCCCGTGCGCGTGAACCGGTCCTTCAAACCCGGGTCCACCGCTTCGGATTTACCCAGCAGCAGGGCTTGGGCCAAGCCACGGTTCCGGTCGCTTTCCAAATCCTGCAATCTTCGGGCGATCCTTTCCCGCAGTTCCAAGATCCATTGGGGCGTTTGAAACACGGTGGAGAAGGCGGATTGCGTTCGCCGAATTTGGGCGGGTTCGACCATCCAGGAATGATCCGTGGTCGGCTCGTCCGGGGGAGACGCATTTTGGATGCGGAGAGCGCTGGCATGCAGGGCGAGGCGGTCCCCATCCCGTGCGAAACCCATGGGGAGCTGGACCGGTATCGGATGCCCGGCGAGCTCGCCCAGGGCCCGGCCTGATCCGTGCCAGCGACCGTTGAATTGTCCCGTGGCAATGGGTTGTGTTTCTACGGGAAGGGCCCGCAGCCCAATGATTCCGAGGAGGACCCAGCCAGGCACAATCCAGAGCCGGGGAAAGCTTGGGCGACCCCGACCGGCCCAGAGCAGGCCCAGGCCCGCCGCGAGCCATACGATCCCCAGGGTCCTGGGCCCCAAGGCCGTCGCCATGGCCGAAGCCCCAGCCAAACCCAAGGCCAAAACGAGCATGGGCCGCTTGGCCATTTTTCGTGTTTCCCGCTCCACAGGCCCTAGACCGGTCCCCGGCTCCAGGGTGGCAGGGAAAAGCCCGTAATTCGTCGATTTCACCTCTCGGACCGCGCTGCTACCATGCCGCCATGGAAAAGCAAAGTCAGGCCCTCTTCCCGGGCACCTTCGATCCCTTCACGAAAGGTCACCTGGATTTGGTCCGGCGTAGCCGCAATCTATTTTCGAAGACGGTGATCGCTGTGGCCAAGCATCACTCGAAGGGACACCTCTTTCAGCCTGAGGAACGCTTGAAAATGATCGAGCAATGCACCTCCGAATGGCCCGATGTGGAGGTGCAATGGATGGAAGGTCTCCTGGTGGACGGTTGCCGCAAGGCCGGGGCCAACGCCATCCTGCGCGGTGTGCGCACGGGGGCTGATTTGGACTACGAGCGCCAGATGGCTCTGACCAATGGTGCTATGGCCCCGGAAATCGAAACGGTTCTCCTGATCTCGGCCCCCGAACACTCCCACATTTCGAGTACCTTGGTGCGCCAAATCGCGCAAATGGGCGGGGACGTTTCCCCCTTCGTTCCCGATTCCGTGCGCGACGCCATCGCGGCCCTCTGACCCCCGAACCACCATGTTGCAACGCATCAATACCGAACAGGCGCCCGCTGCCATCGGACCCTACAGCCAGGCCATCCAGGCGGGTGGTTGGCTTTATTGCTCGGGACAGATCCCGCTGGATCCCAATACCATGGAATTGGTGGGCGGGGACGATGTACAGGCGCAAACCCGCCAGGTCCTGATCAACCTTCAAGGTGTACTGCAGGCTGCCGGAACCACGTTGAAGAACGCAGTCAAGTGCCAGGTTTTCCTCAAGGACATGGGCGACTTCGCTGCGGTCAACGAGATCTATGCAGAGTTTTTCCAGGGCGATACCCCGCCCGCCCGCGCATGCGTCGAAGTGGCGCGCCTCCCCAAGGACGTGATGGTCGAGATCGACTGCGTCGCTTTCCTGGGCTAATCCCGAACAACAACCAACCGAACCGATCCTCCCATCATGAGTGTTTCCTGTGGCATCGTGGGCCTTCCCAATGTGGGCAAGTCCACCCTGTTCAACGCCCTCACCTCGGCTGGCGCCGAAGAAGGCAACTTCCCGTTCTGCACCATCGATCCGAACCTGGCCGTGGCCGAGGTTCCGGACGCCAACCTGGCGACCTTGCTCAAGCACATCGACAGCAAGAAGATCATCCCCGCCAGCGTCAAAATCGTGGACATTGCGGGCTTGATCGCAGGCGCGTCCAAGGGCGAGGGTCTGGGCAATAAGTTCCTGGCCAACATCCGCGAAACCGACGCGATCATGCATGTGGTGCGCTGCTTCGAAAGCGGAACCGTGGTGCGTGAAGATCCCGTGGACCCCAAGGGCGACATCGAAGTGATCGAGTTGGAGCTTGTTCTGGCGGACCTGGATACGGTCACCAAGTCCATTGAGCGTGTCTCCAAGAAGGCTCGCAGTGGGGACAAGGACTCTATCTACGAGCGCGATCTTTTTACCCGTATGAAGGACGTGCTCGAAGCCGGTCGCAACGCGCGCAGCGAAAACTGGACCGATCAGGAATTGGTGGCGCTCAAGCCCCTTTGCCTGCTTTCCGCCAAGCCCGTGCTCTATGTGGCCAATGTGGGCGACAGCGACTTCGATGGATCCAGCGACCACGCACAGGCCGTTGCCACGCATGCGGAGGCTACGGGTTCGAGCTGGATCCCGATTTGCAGCGACCTGGAATCCGAATTGCGGGGCATGGAAGAGGACGAGGCCCAGGCGTTCATGGAGGACTTGGGCCTCACCGACCCCGGTCTCGACCGCCTGATCCAAGCCACCTATGGTCTTCTTGGACTACAGACATACTACACCGCCGGCCCCAAGGAAATCCGTGCTTGGACGATCCACAAGGGCGACAAGGGCCCGAAGGCTGCTGGGGAGATCCATACGGACTTCGAAAAGGGGTTCATCCGGGCTGAAGTCTATTCCATCGCTGACTTGGAAGAGTATGGAACGGAAGCAGCCATCAAGGCGGCCGGCAAACTCCGAACCGAAGGCCGGGACTATGTCATGCGGGAAGACGACGTGTGCAACTTCTTGATAGGGAAGTAGGACGCCATGGGGGACTTTGGTTATTCCCTAGTGTTGGTGTGTTCGTGTTACCGCTGATGGGGAAATCCATCGTGAGTGATTTCCCTTCTTTGTAGCTGTACTGGAAGAACGAAACGGATCGTTCACAAGAAGGCAAGAACAGGCAAGAAGGCCCGAAAGCCCGAAAGCCCGCCAAAACAATGAACGCAAAATCAAGAACCACAGGAGGTTCTGGCGAAGCCAGACCGACAAGAATTTAATATCGTGTCGGCCTGGCTGCGCCAGAACCATCCGTGGTTCGTGATTAAAGTTACTTCTGCGAGTAGACCTTCGTGCCTTCGTGCTTCTTCGTGCCTTCGTGTGAACAACCCCGTTTCGCTCCCTTTGACGTGCCAACCCCCACCATCCATTCATCGCAGGAGTTCCCGCCCAACGGAAAACCATGGGTCATTCACCCCCAGATCTTGGGCGCAAACGCTGGACCCAGTTGAGCGGGTCCGCGCTCGGGGGGGTGTGCGATTTGTGTCAATGGACGATTCCGGACGGTGAAAGGGGCTTTTTGGGCGCTCTAGAGTGATGGTGGTGATTGGCACGGAGGTTGCTGATGTGGGGCGTGTCTTGTGGCTCGTTGCTGCTTGGCCAAAGGCCCGCGGGAGAGGGCCTTAGCGACCTCCGGTCCTTGGATCAGGGGGTTGCTGCATTTAACGGGTGTGTTCTTCGCCGGGAATTGGTGCCGTGTAAGTGGATGTGCGTGGCGTGGGGCTGGGGTTGGAGATTAGGCTGGGCGGCATGAATTCTTGGGCATGCGTGGCGTTGGGCGGGGCGGCGGGCGCCGTGGCACGCTTTGCCGTTTCCGGACGGCTTGGAACTGTGGGTGGGTCCGGGTTCCCCTTGGGAACCCTGGCCGTCAATGTGCTCGGGTGCCTGGTGATCGGCTATTTGCTGGGCTTCGGCGAGAGTCGGGACTGGCTGGGAGAGCGCGCGCGTTGGTTCCTGGTCACCGGATTTCTTGGATCTTTCACCACGTTTTCTACCTTTGGGCACGAGACCTTAAGCCTGGTGGAGCGCGGGCATTCGATGGCGGCTGCGGGCTATGTGGCCGCGAGTTTGGCCGCTTCTGGCGTGGCGGTTTTGGTCGGCGTTTGGTCCGCCAAGCAATTCGGCTGATGGAGCGCGTGGTCGTCATTCTCAACCCGGTCGCCGGCCGGGGACGTGCCGTGGAACTGGCCGAGCGCTTGCGGAAGGGCCTCTTGGAAAAGGGGGCCCAGGTGGAAGTGATGGAGACCCAGGCTGCGGGGGACGGAACCCGCATGGGCTTGGGGCTGTCTCCCGAGGTCGAACACGTCTTTGTGGTCGGAGGGGACGGAACCCTGCGCGAAGTGGCGGCGGGCGTTTTGCAGGGAGCTGGTCATGCGGCGCTGGGTCATATCCCCCTGGGCAATGCCAATGTGGTGGCGCGCGAATTGGGAATTCCGTTGGATGCCAAAAAGGCCGTGGAGGTCCTTCCCGAAGGACGGGCGGAGTCTTTCGACGTGCTCGAAGTGAACGGGCATCTGGTGCTGGCCATGGTGGGTGTGGGCTACGACGCGCACTTGGCCGCTAGCATGGAACGTGCGCGCGCGGGTGCGGGCAAGGCCTGGTATAGGGTGCACGGAGATTCCCTGTATGGCGCGGTGGGCGCGTTCCACTTATTGAAGCCCGAGCTCCGACGCTTCCGGTTGCTGGCAGACGGCAGACCCCTCGAAGGGGAATTCACGGGTTGCACCGTGAGCAATATGCGGACCTATGCGAAGGGTTGGGCGCCCAACCCGGATGCGGACCCCCAGGATGGGTGGATGAACTATCAGGCCCTGAAACCCGGTTGGATGCCGAGCACCGTGTTGTCCCTGATTGCCGCTGCGCGGCACCGGCCACTACCCGAACGGTTGGCAGCCCGTGGTTCCGCGACCTCGATGGTCATCCGCGCCGACAAGGAATTCCCGTGGCAGGCCGACGGGGATTCCATGGGCATGGCCAGGGAATTGAACATCACCCTGCGCCCGGGTTGCTTGCGCCTTCTGGTTCCGAAAACCACGCAGTGAATGCGCACGTCATGGGGCTATCGGTCGCCGGATTCACAGGACCCAGCGACCCCCAGCTTGGAGATTATTCCTGGGCTGTGCGGCAGAAGCAGGAACCGGGAATCTCCACGTCGGATAGGGAGAAGGCGGCTTCGAAGCGGGTGCGGGCTTCGAGTGCAGCTTCGGGTTGGCCTAGGGCTTCGAGGCATTCGGCGAGACCGTTGAGGGCCCAACCGTTGTCGGGGAAGCGGGCCAAGTCTTCCTGGTAAACCTTGAGGGCTTCCGCATGGTGTCCTTGTTCGGTGAGCAAGGCGCCAAGGGCGTGGTTGGCGGGCTCCATCCAGCCCCAGGGCTCGTCGTAGTTGAGCTTCTTGTCCAGGGCCGCAGCTTCCCGTAGGGAGGTGAAGGCCGCGTCGAACTCGCCTTTACGGTAGAGAATTTCGCCTTCGAGCAGGGCTTCGGCCACGTTCAGGATTTCAGCCACGGAGTTCTGAAACAGGGCGCGGGTTTCCGGCACAGCAGCTTTGGCTGCCAGGAAATCCTCCTGGCTTTGCAAGGCTTCCTCCACCCGGTTCAAGGACGCCAGGGCCAGGGCGCGGGAGTAGTGCCAAACAGCGAGGGGGCCCGGTTGTTCTGCGGGCGGTTTGGGCTCTAGCAGGATTTCCTCCCACATGCCGAAGCGCACCATCACATGCAGATGGGTGGCTAGGAAGATCTCCACGAAGTCCGGGTGGGCGGCCAGCAGGCCGGCAGGAATTTCCCCGGGGATCGCGCGGGCAGCTTGCATGGCCACTTCCTTTTGGCCACTCCACATGGCGCCGTAGGCGATGAAGTGGTAGTTGTGGATTCGATAGCCCGTGTAGAAGTTCATGCGGCCCGCGTGCTGTACGTAGGCGTTGTCCATGGCCACAGCTTTTTGGTTTACGGCCACCGCGTCCTTATAGCGGCCCGTCCAGATGTAGATGTGGCTGGGCATGTGTACCAGGTGACCGAGGCCGGGGGTCAGATCCACCAGGCGATCGGCCGCTTGCGTGGCGGCGTCGACCTCAGGTCCTGCCTCCATGGTGTGGATGTACAGGTGGCATAGCGCGGGGTGATCGGGCCAACGCTCCAAGCCCGATTCGAGCACCTGGCGAATCTCAGCCACCTCGGGGGCCGGCACGCCTTCGGGGCTCCAGAGTTTCCATGGGCGCAGGTTCATCAGTGCTTCGCCCGTGAGCACGACCACCTCAGGGTCGTCGGGGAACTGGGCGTGGACGCGTCGCATGGCGTTTGCGTAGGCCAACTCCAAGGGCGGGCGATCCTCCACGTTGGGGGAGGGGTGGCGCGTGAAGAGGGCT
>JARGOW010000074.1:6630-10605 GCA_029212955.1 Planctomycetota bacterium
CTTGGATCAGTGCCTGCTCCAGGGGGCGAGCGGGGGTGGAAAGTCGTTCGGCGGTGACCAGCGCGTTGTAGGCCCCTTCACAGGCCTCAGGGGCCAGTTCGAAATTGTTGTAGTTGGGGCCGAGTGCGTAGGCTTTTCCCCAGTACGCCATGGCGCACTCGGGGTCTAGCTCGATGGCCTTGTCGAAACAGACCACTGCTGCCTCGTGATTGAAACCAAAGCTAAGCGCCAGGCCGCGATCGAACCAAAGTTGTGCCTCCGCATTGTCCGTGTGAACGGCACGGTGAACTTCACCGATGCGGTAGATGGTGGGGACCGGTTCGGATACTTCCAGTGAGGAGCAGCCCACCAGGAGGAGAGGAAGCAGAAGGACGGGCTTTAGCATGGGCAGAGTTCAGATTTGAAAGGGGCAGGTTCCGCATAGTACCCCAAGCCCAGGCCGCGCGCCGGGTTTGATTTTTTTGTGGCGGCCAGCAGCGGTGAGGGGCCGATTACGATACGGGGTAGAATGAAACGGAAAGGGACTGCGCCTATTCAAACCGCAGCGGTGGCATGAATATGTGAAACCGGGTTTTGGGGCAAATCCATGCTGAATGGGGGACTTGCATCTCCGCGGCGCTCTGCAGACCCAAGCGCTCCAGCAATCCGAAATGCAGTTCGACAGGCTCGGCCCGGCGCAATTGCAATAGATCGTGCCCCACGGAGTAGCCCCCGAGCTTGCCATTGAGCCGGTGATAGAAACCTTGCAGGGGTTGGGTGAGGCACAGCATCATTTCATCGCGGCACTCAAAGCCGGGTGCGATCGGGATGTCCTCGCCGGTGTCGCGCAGGCCGATGGTGGCCGGGGCCCATTTGGATTGCACTTCATAGCGGAAGGTGTCGTAGCGATCCGTGGTGGCATTCCAGTCGTGGAGCTGGCGGTAGTGGGCCCTATGCCAAGGGATTCCCCAAAGGGATCGGCAAAGATTCACGGTCCAGGACCCCAGGGTTGTTCCCAGGAACCACACCACGCGCTCCCCCGTGATTTTGTCCTTCACGTAGATTCGGTAGTTGGTCTGGCAGAAGTGAAATCGGAAGAGGGGCGCTTTGATGAAGTGGAAGCCCGCGTCTTCGAAAGGCACGACGCTCAGGAGCGCTAGCTCCATGCCGTCGATCTCAAAGGTCTCGATTTCGAACCGCTCGTGCACGTGGGGCCGCAGCCGGGCTTCGGGAATCGCATAGGTGATGAGTGCGAAATGGCGCAGATCCGTGGCGATGTCCATCCAGCCCGCGGGCTTGGGAGCGAGGCGTTCGGTCAGGGTTTCCCGGGCGGTACTCATGGGAACCCAGCGTAGCGCCACAGGAGGGCCGATTCGGATACCAATCTGAGAATGTGGCCCGGGGCTCGGTGCCCCGACCCATTCCCTCGCACGGGGGGTGGAATCGCCATACGGCGCCTGTGAGGGGGGACCTGCTACCACAGATTTTCACCCGGAATCCGTGCGGCGCGCTATGCTGGTCCCACTCTCCTTCTCTCCTGCCGTTTGACTCCTATGACAAATCGACTTCGCATTCGGACCCTGGCCCTTGGCCTGGGTCTGAGCACCCTCTTCCTAACCCCCGCATTCGCCCAAGTGGAGGCCGAGCCCCACAGCACACTCTCCCACGGGGGAGATTCGGGCTGGGTTCAAAACGAGGGCAACCAAACCTCGGTCATCGCTTCGTACACCGTGAGCGTGCCGGGAGCATCTTGGATGCGCCTGTACTTCGACGAAACAACCCTGTCGGGTGATTTGGTCCAGGGCACCGGATCCTTTATCCGATTGACCTCCCACGCCGATGGTGCGGTTCAAGAACTGAACGCCGTGCACCTGTTGCAATGGTCCAATTCGACCGCCTACTTCAATGGCGACTCGGTGGAAGTGGACATTGTGGCATACCCCGGAACCGGAATGAACCGGGTGAGCGTGGACCACCTCGACATGGCTTGGGGTGTCTTCGACAGTCAATGTGGCGCTTTGGACGATCGCGCACCTTCCACCGATGCCCGCGCGGGCCGCATCCTACCCATCGGCTGCACCGGTTGGTTGATCAATGATTGCTCCGAGTGTTACCTGACCGCGGGTCACTGCACGGGCAACATGTCCGTGGTGGAATTCAACGTGCCGACCTCCACTTCGTCCGGCGGTTTGAATCACCCGTCCCCCGACGACCAGTACGCCGTGGACGCGGCTTCTATCCAGAGCAACGGGGGCCAGGGAACCGGCGACGACTGGGGTTACTACGGTACTTTCCCCAACCCGAACACGGGCCTCACCGCGGGTGAAGCCCAGGGCAGCACCTACATTTTGGGTACCGCACCGTCGGTGGCTGGCAATGACATCCGCATCACAGGATACGGTGTGGATAGCACTCCGAGTTCCTTGAACCAAACGCAACAAACGCACCTGGGCCCGTTCATGCTGAACAACGGTACGCACCTGGGTTACGAGACCGACACCGAGGGTGGCAACTCCGGCTCGGCTGTGGTTTGGGAGCAAACCGGTGAAGCCATTGGCATCCACACCCACGGCGGTTGCAGCTCCAGCGGCTACAACTCGGGAACGAACTTGAACCACCCCGATCTGCAGAATGCCTTGGCCAACCCCCAGGGTGTCTGCGGCGGCGTGACCTTCGAAAGTTTGAATCCCATCCCGAGCATCGTTCCCCCGGGCGTTCCCGTGGACGTGATGGTGCAAACCTCCGGACAGGTCATGGCGGGTAGCGTGATTGCACACTACACCAATGGTGGCGCCCCCCAAACTGTGACTTTGGCCCCCGTGGGTGGCGGAGTGTACGTGGGCCAGTTGCCCGCACCGGTTTGTGGTTCCGACCTGGATTTGTACTTCAGCATGGTTTCCGTGCAATGCGGACTTGTGTACTCCCCTGGAAGCGCACCGGCTGTTCCCCACTCGATTGAAGGTGGGGTGGAAACCCTGGCGTTCTCCGATGACTTCGAGGCCGATATGGGTTGGATCTCCACCAACCTGGGCGCGAGCACAGGAATGTGGGAGCGCGGAGTACCCGTGAACGACGCCGGTTGGGCCTACGATCCCGCCACCGATGGGGATGGCAGCGGAAGTTGCTTCCTGACCCAGAATGGCGTGGGCAACACCGATGTGGATGGGGGAGCTGTGAGCTTGACCTCGCCCTCATTCCAGTTGGACGCGGACAGTTCCATCGTCTTCGACTACTACCTCAACATGACGGCTTCCTTCTCAACCGACCACCTGTTGGTTGAGATGAGCGCCAATGGCCTTGCAGGCCCCTGGTTCCTCGTGGCCGATATCAACAACTCGAATGGACTCAACTGGGCCAGTTTGGAGGTTCTCCCGGCCCAATGGGGCGCTGCGGGGATGACGGTATCTAGCGATGCTCGTATTCGCTTCACCGCCAACGACGCCGACACCCAAAGCATCATCGAGGCCGGAATCGACGGCGTGAAAGTGCGTTCGAAGTCTTGCACCTCGGGTAGCATCGGGTCGACCTATTGCGGTCCCGCCGTGCCCAACAGCACCGGAAGCGCAGCGGTGATCAGCGCCATGGGTAGTACCCAGGTGGCCAACAACGATGTCACCTTGCACGCCGACGGCTTGCCCCTGAACCAGTTCAACTACTTCTTGACTGGAACGGCTCCGGCCTTTGTGGCGAACCCCGCAGGCTCCCAGGGCAACCTCTGCTTGGGCGGTACCGGCGGTCGTTACAACCAGGCTGGCAACATCCTCTTCAGCGGAATCACGGGCAGCGTTCAGCTGACCATCGATCTCAACACCATGCCCACGAACCCCGTGCAAATGGTCGTTGCAGGTCAAAGTTGGTACTTCCAGAACTGGTACCGTGACCAAAACCCCAGCAACGCCTCCAACTTCACGGAAGGCCTTGAGATCGCATTCCAGTGATCGGGTAGCGGGCGTTTGATTCGCCCGCAGCATCAAAAGGCGCGCTGCCCGGGAAACC
>JARGOW010000075.1 GCA_029212955.1 Planctomycetota bacterium
TAACAAGTTTCTTGGGAAGTGTAATTTCGGGGGTGTTGGGGTCTGATTCGGTGTGAACAAGAAAGGCACGAATTCGAACTTGGGCTGGAAACTGATCGTTCGCCTTGAGTTGTGCGAGTGCTTCTTTCACATCGGCTTCCGAACCCTCGATGCGAACCGCTCCAGTGCCAGGCATCTCACTCATGTTGGGAGATGAGTCCCGACTCGCAAAACTATGGGAAAGCATTTCGATGACCTCATAAGCTTCCAGAGCCTTGGGGTGATAGACCACCACTGCAGGCTTGGCTTCCGTGGTGGCGGTTTGGCTCTCTTGCATGAAGCTGGCATCGATCTCTATCAAGAGGTCCAAGGCCTTCTTCAGTTGATCGGGGAAATCGGTCACTAGCACATGGTTTCCACCTGCGATGGAGGTGAAGCGTTGGCGAAAACCACCCGTTGCGTGGGATGAAATGGGGTCCAATTGAGAGTAGGTCACGCGGTCTCCAAAGGCTTGACCAGCCAGGATGGCCAACTGTCGGCCCTCCATATACTTGGAAATGTAGATGGCGGTTTTGAGGTCTGCTTCCAGGTTGTGTGATTCCGATTTCGATTGACTCAGACGGTTGTGGAGTTGTGCCACTTCGTTTTCCAACGATTGGCGTTGTTGCTCAACCTCCGCAAGACGACCTCGGACATCCAGGTTTACCGCGTTAAAGCGCGCTTCCAATTCAGCCATCTGCTTCAAAACCGAATCCTTCTCAAGCGTTGCTTTCAATTCCGCTTCAATGGCTGCCAGCATTCGCGACTGAATTTCATCTTGCTGCTGATGGTTACGCTCGACCAGGGCATCCAATTCCCGACGGAGATTTTCGGATGCATAGTGAGAGGCGTTCAGTTGTTGCTTCAACTCATTGATTTGCATCTTGAGATGTTCTTTCTGGGGTTGCTCCGCCTGGGCGAATGCGAAAGTTGGAAGCAAGGGGGTGAGGACCAGAATGGCCAATGCAATTCTTTTCATGGGATAAGACTCTCTTAGTGGGTTTGGGGTGTACTGGGTGTCACGAGTACGAGGCGAACCGAACCGGAAATCAGTTCGATGCCGTCATCGCGATAGGTGATGGCTTGTGGCGAAAGCTCTTGGATTTGAGCGCTAGCTTTCGGAATCGTGGAAGGCTCAGAATCAACTTGGCCGGGTTGAACTTTGGGGGCGTCCTTGGAGGCAAGCTGGGTCGGAGCTGATTTCGGCGCGGGCTTGGGAGCGGGCTGGATCATCCAAATCAACAAACCTGCAGCCAGGGCGAAGGCTGCGATCATGGAGAGCCTCATGGGGACATTAGCACCGTGGGTGGACTGGGCATTTCTAAAGCGTCCACGCAAGAGCTCCAGGTCGGGTGCGTGTTCTGCACGCTGGTCGGTCCATACGCCGCGCAGCGCTTCCACCTTGTTTTTCGTGTCCGCATCAACGTGTTGCAGATCTTCAGGGGGCATGGGCTGGGACTCTTGACTCCAAGCCTGGCGCAATCTATCGAGGGGGTCCTGGCTCATGACAATCCTCCCGGGGCTGCGTTGGAATGGGGCTTGTAGGGGGCCAGCAATGTGCGCAGTTTGCGTCGAGCTAGGGTCAAAGAGGCTCTCAGCGTCGATGGGGAAAGTCCCAGTTGCTCGGCTGCTTCTCCCGCGGTAAATCCCTCCAGATCGATGAGAACGAAAGCCTCGCGTTCCCGGGGAGCGAGCAAGGCCAGGGATCTCTCGAGCCAATCGCGCAGTTCCTTGGCGCTGGCCGACTTGGAGGGTTGTTCCAAAAGGGCTTCCTTGCCCAATTCGCTCTGCATACGAGCCACCTTTTCCTCGTGGGCGTTCTGTCTAGCTTGTGCACGCATGCGGTCCCGACACAGATTCAAAACCACAGTGTTGCGCCAGGAGCCATAGCTCCGGGAGGGGTCCCACTTGTTGATTTTGTCTATGAGGTGCAGCATGGCGTCCTGGGCGACGTCATCCGCTTCGCTACGGCGGGCTAGGAAGCCCAAGCACAAGCGATGCACGGTGGGATATTCGGCCTCATACCACGCGCCAAGGGCATCCTCCTCTCCCATGTGGAGCCGAAGTGCCCATTGATAGGCTTCCTCTGGGGCTCCAAAAGCCTTCGAAGGCGCGGGAGGGGGCTTGGTATCGGGGGAATCCATCGTCCGGGGGGCGTACGCCCATGGACGGCACAGCGCTGGGCCTATTCTCGCCAAAAAGTGGATTCTGCGAGTGGGCCTGCCCCGATGGCCCCGATAGAGCCGGTCAGCTACCTGCGGGGAGCCTTCCAGCCGCCGCCCAACCGGCGTACAAGCAATCGATCGGCGTATCTGGGCCGCACCACCGAAAGGATCCCTAAGAGTCTCCATTTCTTGCGCAGGAAGACCTCCGGCTGGGGATTGCGATCCAATTCGAGGACCCACCGCGCCACGTCCTCCGCAGGATCGGCATCGCTCAAATCGGGGTCGGGTAGTTCGCTCGGGTTGGCCTGGGCCTGGAAGAAGCCCGTGGCGGTGAGCGCGGGATTCAGGGTACACACGGCGATGTTCTCCGGAGCCCATTCCACGCGCAGGGCCTCACCGATCGAGCAAACCGCAGCCTTGGAAGCGCTGTAGGCTGCCTGCCCAGGGATACCCCGGCGCCCCACCACGGAAGAAACATTGACCACCACAGGCTTGCTGCCCTTGCGCAACAGGGGCAGGGATCCCTGACATGCCAACAGCATGCCAAAGACGTTGGTATCAAATACACCGCGCAGGGTGTCGGGATCGATTTCTTCCACGCGAGCCCGATAACCGATGCCAGCATTATTGACCAAGAGGTCCAGGCCGCCGAAGACCTCGTCCACCTGTTCCATGGCGCGGGCTATATCGGCGTGAACGGTCAGGTCGCAAGGAACATAGAGATGCCCATTGCCTTCTAGACCCTCACAAACCTGTCGCAGCACTTCTTCCCGCCGCGCGAGCAAGGCCACACGATATCCGGCCTTGGCCAGGATTTGAGCCACGGCTGCGCCCAACCCCGAGGATCCCCCAGTGATGAGGGCACGGCGTCTAGTTGAGGACGGATCTGAGGACACGGTGTGGCGAATTAGATGTCGTTGACGTCGACCGATCGCAGTTTTCGGTGCTGATCAAACCAGGTGGCGCGCAGGGAGCGAACCGTGGAAACCTGGGAGTCGCTTTCGCCATGGGATTCGGAGATGTCGTATTCCCACTGTGCGGTCGAGTCGATGGCGGCCGAATAGAGGTCGCGGGCTTCGACAGCCATGCGCTTGTATTTTTTGCGGTCGCCGGCTTCGTCGGCAGCTTTGGCCTCTTGCAGGGTAGTCTTGGCGAGCTCAGCCTTTGCCTTGGCTTCGACCCAGACCGCGGATGCTAGAAGCCCTGTTGCCGAAGGACTGTGGCTAGCGGAGCTGCCCGATTCGAAGGGACTGGGTACGACCTTGGTGCCGGCGGGAATGTCCGCAAAGGGATTCGAACTCTCCTGAACGGGCTGCTCGCGGTTCTTGGCGGCATCTCTGGCATCCTTGTCCTTCTGCGATATAGCCACGGCAATGATGGCCAGGATGACGATGCCAATACCGCCATATAGGGGGGCGAGAGAGGGTGCTTTCTTTCGGGAAGCACGACGCGGAGATTGCGATTCAGACATGGGGAGTGGCCGGTGTTGGGAACGGTTGGCACAGACTAACACAAGCCCCTTGGACCCGGCACGCCCATCCCTGCTAGTGCGCCACCGGACTAACTATTGCGGCGCAAGAGAGCGTGGAAGCCACCGTCGGTGGGTCCAGAAGATCCCACCGGACCCGGGGTGAGGTGCTTGGAATATGCCAGGGTCCAATCGGGGTGCTCCCCGAGGAAGTGACGAATCTGCTGATCGTTTTCGTCGCCCTCCAAGCTGCACGTGGAATACACCATACGGCCACCTGGGCGCACGCGCTCGGCGGCTTGGTGAAGCAGGCGTGCTTGGATGTTGATCAATTCCTTCTGATTTTGGGGCCCAAAGCGCCAACGGGCTGCGGCTCGAGCCGCCAATACGCCCGTATTGCTGCAGGGAGCGTCCACAAGGGCACCGTCGAACATGGGCTCGGCTTCGGTCCAGACACCCGTACCATCGGAAAGCACCACGTCCACATTATCGACCACGCCCATGCGTTCGAGGGTGGACTTGGTGGTTTCCAAGCGCTTTTCGGAAATGTCAACCGCGGTGACCTTGGCTCCGGAGATCGCCAATACGGCGGTTTTTCCACCGGGCGCGGCGCACATATCCAAAATGGCCTCGCCTTCCTTGGCTTCCAGAGCTTCCGCCGCGCACAGGGCGGTTTCCCCTTGGATGGAGATCTTTCCTGAAGCGAAGGCTTCGCTGGCAAGGATGGTTTTGCCGTGTTCGGAGTCAAAGACAGCAATGCGATCGTGCTCAGCCAGGCGAGGAGAAAGAGTCTCGAACTCGGCCAATAGAATGTCGCGGTCACCACGCGGGAATGAAACCGAAAGATCGGTTTCGGTCAGCGCTTGCTTAGCCAGTTGCGTGGCTTGCTCCATTCCAAATCGTTTGTGCCACCGCTTGAAGAGGTTGGAGGGAATGGAGAGTGCATCCTCGGCCCACAAGAAGGGGTGCGCTTCGGGGTCGCGGAAAATCTGCAGGTCGAAGTGCCAATTGGTACCGACCACATCGCGGCGGGGGTCTCCGCTCAATCCTTCGCGGCGAGCGCGTTGAATCGAACGCAATACGCCGTTCACATATCGTCCGCGGGCCAGACCAATATTATTGGTGGCGGTACGGACGGTTTCGGACAGGGCCGCGTGATCGGGCACCGAATCCATGAACAACATTTGGGCCACACCCAGACGCAAGAGGGTCAGAATGTCGGCGCTGGGCTTTCCTTTGGCAAACAAGCCAACGATGGCGCGCAGGGTGGCACGTCTACGAACTTCACATCCCACCAGCGCGCGCGCCAATCCCCGGTCCCTATCATCCAATCCCGCCTTGTCGGCAAAGTATTGAACTTGGCGCAGGGGCTGGGGGCTGCCGGAGCGCAGCACGTAATATGCGGTTTGACGGGACATGATTGGCGCGGGGTGGGATGGGATCCCACGGACGGTCTAGGCGTTTTCGGCGCCGATAAGTCGCGCGCCTGGCTCGAGATGGGCCCCGCGCAGGAAATCGCTACCAGCCATGGCTCCTTTGCCTTCGGGTTTGACGATCTCCAGCTCTAGGGGCTGGGAGCCCGAGACAATACACAGTTTGGACCCGGGCAGGAGGCTGCCGGGCTCCGTAGCCGTGTTTTGATCCACAGAAGTTGCGGATTCCTCTCCCACGCCCTGTTCCAGGACCCGCGCTTTCAACACCACCAATCGCCGACCGTCGGCCAAGTGGCAATAGGCCCCGGGCCAAGGACCCATGGCACGAATCTGCCGCAATAGGTCTTCCGCAGGTCGGGAGAAGTCCAAATGGCCCTCCACCTTTTGAACCTTGCGGCAAACGGTGACACCGGCCGGGTCCTGGGGGGAATAGGAAACTTGCCTAGTTTGGATGCGGTCCAGTGCTTCGATTAATGCCGGTCCACCCATGTCAGCCAGCCGGCCCGCCAGGTCGCCGGCGTTTTCTTCGGGATCGATCGCAGTGCGAACCTCGTAAATCAAATCCCCCGCATCCAGGGCTAGAACCATGCGCTGAATGGTGATCCCGGTCTCCTCGTCACCGGCCAGGATGGCGGCTTGAACGGGGGAAGCGCCACGCCAACGGGGTAGCAAGGAGCCGTGGACATTGAGGGCCCCATTGGGGGCCAGATCCAGGATGTTTTGACGCAGGATCTCGCCATAACTGGCCACGGCCAGGGCTTCGGGATCAAAGGCGCGCAGGTCCTTTTCGAAGCTTTGATCCCGGGTCGTGGCCGGTTGCAACACGGGAACATTGTGCTCCTGGGCCAGCTTCACGAGCGGGGAGACCTTAACGGACCGCCCCCGGCCGCGTGGACGGTCCGGGGGCGTGACTAGGCCAACCACCTGGTGTCGCTCGCAGTCGAGCAGACTTTTGAGGACAGGTGTGGCAAAGGGCGGGGAGCCCAGGAAAACGATTCGCATGGGTTGCCTGGGCTCGGGATGCCTACAGGTGGGGGTCGACGGCCTCTTTCAAGGCTGCGTACTTTTGCTGACCCACGATTTGGTTGGCGACTTCGCCACCCTTGATGATGACAAGGGTCGGAATGGCGGTGATGCCATACTGGGAGGGAATCTCAGCGTTGTCCTGGGTGTTCAGCTTGACCACTTTCAGCTTGCCGTCGTATTCCTCGGCCAACTTGTCGATGTAGGGGCCCATTGCTTTGCAGGGGCCACACCAGGGGGCCCAAAAGTCCACAAGGACGGGAATGGGGCTCTTGAGGACTTCGGCGTCCCAGCTGTCGTCGGTGATATCGAGGGCGGCGCTCATTGGATTTTGATTGGTTTGGGGATTTGTGGGGAGGTGGACCAGACGCTTTGCGTCAGGCGGCCAGGAATATGGACCCTGATCCTGATTCAGTCCACCCCCCCAGGGTAGGGATTTTAGGGGTGGATCAAAAGGCTACGCAGGGGCCCGGTGGGTGATTCTTGTTGGATGGCATCGTGAAGTAGCCATTCCAGCCGCAGGACCCTATTGCAGGGGATGACCCTCTAGGGGGGCACCGGATTCGGGGGCGGGATCGGTTTTGGTGGAAGCTTCGGTCTCGGCGGACTCCGATCCTTCCGGACCATATCCAGCGGGAGTTTCGAAATCATCCCCGTCCCGCTCCTCTTCCTCCTCGTCCATGAAGCGCGAAGCTCGCATGAGGTCGTCCAGGTCGCCTTCGGTGTTTTCGCACAGGGAAACCTGGATCTCATCCCGGCCGGAGTCCTGGTCCGCGGTCACAATGCCGAGCTTGATCAGCTCCAATAGGGCACAAAACGCCCCGATAAGGCCCTCTTTGGTCACTTCCGTGTCAAAGCTTGTCAGCAGGCTGCGAAGGGACAGGGTGCGGTGTTCGATGATGGCGTCACCCAAGCAAGACACGTACCAGCGCAGGGGGCGCGGATCGCCTTTGATGGTGTGGGTCTGACCCGCCAGGGTTTCGCGCATCAGCTTCGAAAAGACTGCGAGCAGGTCAAAGGATGTGAGCTCGCCCATATCGAGCGTCTTTTCCGTCTTGTACTGGGAGGCTTCGTTGGTGACGCCACGGAAGTGCTCCTGGTTGCGCCGGTGAAGTCGATCTTCGAGATCATCCGCGGCGCCCTTGAAGCGACGGTATTCGAGCAGGCGCTGGATCAACTCGTCCTCGGGATCCAGATCGTCCTCGAGCTCGACCTCCTCACGGGGCAGCAAGGATCGCGACTTGATGGCCATCAGGGTCGCAGCGATCACCATGTATTCACCGGCTATCTCAATATCCAGCTCCTTCAGGGCAGCCAGGTGCTTGAAGTAGCCGTCCACCACGTCGAGCAAGCGAACCTCATGGATTTCTACCTCTTGCTCGCGCACCAGGTGCAACAAGAGGTCCATGGGCCCGTGAAAGACCTCACCCAGCTCCAGTGTGTATTCGTTCGGTTTCATGCCCAGGACCCCCCCGTAAGTAGCCAGACGAAATTGAATACCTGATACGAGGCGTTGCCCAGAAACACCCTAAAGCCTGGAACCATCCAAAACAGGCCGAGGATAATGAAAATGCCAAATCTCTCCATTTGGGCATAACCCTGCTTCTTGGAGTGCGGCAGGAAGTGCATGACGACCCGGGATCCATCGAGGGGCGGAATCGGGATCATGTTGAACAAGGCCAGGAAGATGTTCAACGTGACGCCGCCATAGAGCGCCTTCATCAACAAGGTGTCCGCAGAATACCCCACGTAAAACCCAGACACCTTGTAGATGATCATGAATATCACGGACAGGACAAGGTTTGAAATGGGCCCGGCAAGGGCCACAAACATCATGTCCCGGGAGGGGTTTCGAAGCCTGTGGGGATTGACCGGCACCGGCTTGGCACCACCAAAGACAAATGAGCCGTTGCTGCTGAGGAAGAGCACCAAAGGCAGCAGAACCGTCATGAACGGATCGATGTGATCGATCGGATTCAGGGTCAGCCGTCCCTCACGCTCCGCGGTGTCGTCACCGCACATGCGAGCCACGAAGGCGTGGGCGGCTTCATGGATGGCTAGGCTAAGGACCAGAAAGGTCAGCACAACCAGAATCAGAATGGCTTGATGTTTATCCAAGGACGTATCGGTAGCTCTAGGCGCGGAATCGCGGGGGCGCCATGTTAGCCGTAAATTGGGGGGGAATCACCCTCGGCGTTGCCCGTAGATGGCGCTCGTACCTGGGCTTTTCAGGGGACTCCACATCCCATGGCAGGTTCTGCGGCGCAGTTGGGCCCAATCCCCCCACTTTCAGGGCAAGGATCGTGGGTAGGCAGCGCTAGAATGGCCCCCAATCAAGAGCGATTTCCGGGCCGGGCCCGGGTACCGCCAAGGAGAAGTATGTCCTTCGATAAGACCCCATCGGAGCCCAAGCGACGCGAGCGCGCAGGGGCCATTATTCGCTGTGAAGCCAAGACCATCGCCAGGCTGGAGGACCGCCTCGACGCCGGCTTTGACCATGCGGTCGAAGCGGTTTTGAAGTGTGCCGGCCAGGTGGTTGTCACCGGCATGGGCAAAGCCGGCCTGGTAGGACAAAAGATATCGGCCACGTTGGCCTCCACCGGGACACCTTCTTTCTTTTTGCATCCCGCCGAGGCCCTACACGGTGACCTGGGCCGCATCCGGCCCCAGGACCTGCTGATCGCCATGTCCAACTCGGGGGAGACCGAAGAAGTCACCCTCTTGGTGCCCGCAGCCCGCAAGATCGGAGCAGGCATCGTGGCTCTGACCGGTCGCCCGCAATCCAACCTGGCCCGCCTGGCCGACGCCGTCCTAGACATCGGTTCCGTGGAAGAAGCCGGCACCATGAAGCTGGCGCCCACGGCATCCACTGCCGCCATGATGGCCATGGGAGATGCCCTGGCCTTGATCGTGGCCGAGGAGCGCGGATTCAACCATGAGGATTTCGCCCGCTTTCACCCTGGCGGATCCATTGGCCGTCGCTTGATGCGCGTGGGTGAAGTCATGCGCCAGGATCGAGCTTTGCCGCTGGTGCAAGGCACCTTGACCGTGGCCCAGGTCCTGATTCAGACCTCCACCACCCCCGGGCGACCCGGAGCCGCCCTGGTCGTGGACGCCAACGGTTGCCTGGCTGGCATTTTCACCGATGGCGACCTGCGCCGCCTGCTCGAAGGGGAAGACCGCAGCATCCTGGACGATCCCGTCAGCAAACATATGGGCGCAGACCCCAAAACCCTCTCCCCCGATCAACTGGTCGAAGAAGCCCACCACCTGCTGCGCCAGTTCCGCATCGACCAGGCACCCGTCGTCGATTCGGAGGGCAAGCCCGTGGGCCTCATCGACGTTCAAGACCTGCTGGACGTGGAAATCTAATGGCCTCCCCTGGAAATAAGCCCATGCCCGGGAGCCTGGACGGCCGCCCCGAGATCCTGGAAAAGCTCGATCACCTGGCCCAGATGAAGCTTCTGGTGCTCGATATCGATGGCACCCTGACCGACGGGCAAATCATGTATTCCGGCGAAGGGGATGTGCAGCGCTACAACGTACACGATGGCCAGGGATTGGTGTGGCTGCGCCGAGTGGCGGGCATGAAGCAGGCCTGGATCAGTGGGCGTTCGGGGCCGGCCGCCGTGCGTCGTTCCGGAGATCTAGGCATTGACGAAGTTCACCTGGGAGTGGGTCCCAAAGCCGCCGTATTGCAGCAGGTTCAAAAAAAGCTTGGCATCGGACCGGAGCACACCATCTCCATGGGCGATGACCTTCCGGACCTGGCCCTGGCCGCCCACAGCGCACTTTTCGTAGCACCGAAAAATGCCCGGCGAGAATTGATCAAGCGTGCCGACTTCGTGACTCACCGCGGTGGCGGAAAAGGCGCGGTCCGCGAGGTGTGTGAGTGGCTTCTCTATGCCCAGGGGCATTGGTCGGGGATCTTGGAGGAAATCACCGGGTGAGAAAGTTCATCGTATTTGCATTGCTGTTTGCAGCCGGTCTCTACTTGCTGCTGCAGTTGGATGAGAACAAGAAGCCGAGCACTGTGGATCCTTCACAGGCCGAGGAATCCCATGGAATCGATCCGGCTTCCGGAGCGGAGGAACGGAACACCCAGGTCACCGAATCCCAGGAGGGGGGCGCAGTCGATGTCGACCCCGAGCCGGTAGCACAACCCGGAGACAACACACCCATACAGGGCGATCCGGACCCTGTTCCCCCGGGCGATGGCTGGACCCCCACATACAAGATCCCCGGAGCGGTCGAAACTTTGACAGGGGAAGCGGTTTACGGAATTTATGGAGCCTTTTCGTTCAAGGCCTACAACGGCGAAACGGGTATCCAAGAATACTCATTTCGTTGCGAGCACTCCGAGCCCGTGGGCAACCCACAGGATCGTTTGTACCTGATGATCAACGTGGAATTTCGGTTCCAAGATCCAGTCACGCAGGAAGAAACGCTCGTGTTACTGGCGGACAAAGCGCGC
>JARGOW010000076.1:0-2751 GCA_029212955.1 Planctomycetota bacterium
CAAAAGCATGCGTGGCCTTGTCTCTCCTTGTGAAGCTTGGAGTTCAGGGCCCCCAGGCCAGGAGTGTTCTTTGACTAGCCCTTGCGCAGGAAGTCGACCAGGTCCTCTTCCAGTTCGGGAAGGCCGTACTCGGCCACGGTCAAGCAGCGATAGACGATGCGTGCCAGGGGCTCGGGCGTATTCGGGTTGAGCTCTTTGGGCGGCGTGTAGGAGAGGAAGTAGGACAAGCTGAGACGCTCGGTCTCGCCACCCTGCTCGCGGCCGGCGTATTGCCACGGCACTTCGTCGAAGGGCAGAACCCCTGTCAGAATCTCGTACAGCATGATGCCGATGCCCATCACGTCCGCGCGGGAGTCGCGCAGGAGCAGCGGGTTGTAGTGGGGCGTGGTGGTGATCACACCGCGCTCGTCGGCACGCATGGCGGGGTCGATCATGACGACACCACCGGAGGGCTTGACGATGATGTTCTCAGGCTTGAGGTCCCCGTGGCAGCCCAAGGTTCCGTTCTGCTCCATGGCTTGCAAGGATCGCACAATGGTCAGGAACCAGTTGAGGCGAATGCCCTCCAATGCGCGGATCTTCTGGCGCAGGGTCTTGCCGCGAACGTAGTCCATGACGAGGATCGGGCGACCCTCATGCTGGAAACACTCGTGCACGTCGACCAGGTTGGGAGAGCGGGCGCCTTTCAGCAGCATGTTCTCGTTCAGGATCAGCTCGTCGATTTCATGGACATCGAGGAAGTCGATGCGCACGCCGTCGTGGCGGAAGAAGATCGCTTCGGCAGGGGTCTCGTCGGGGCTGATGCCTTCGGGCTGGCGGACATCGGTGATTTCGAGGAAACGGGTCACGTAGCGACCGCCTCCTGCGACATCTCCGACCTTGAGCGCGAAGCGTTGGCCATCCTCGTTCTCCGCGAGGTAGACGAGCGAGAAACCGCCACGTGCGATGAAATCTACAACGCGGTAGGCTCCAATCTTTTCGCCGACTTCGAGTTTGATCATGGGGATAAAGGGGGGTTCGGTCCTGGAGAGAGGGGAAGCGCGACGGACCGTGCGCTGGATTCCTTTCATCGTTCTCTGGGGCGCCTGGATTGAGGGAATCCGGTTCCTGACGGAAGGAGTTCCGAAGGCTGGAGACGGAGTGGGGCCGATTCGATGACTCAATCTGGAGGCCTCGCGGTCACGCCGGATTGGCGGGGCGGGCATAAATTATTGGCCTGTAAATGGTTACGGCTTTGTGTGGGCGTGAATTCCCCCGGAATGACGCCGATCGCCCCAAAAAGGGAGTTCCCAATCCTGGGCGGCGATTGGGACGAGTCGCCCCTACTTCGGGGACCTTTTGTTCCGGAGCCTAGGGGGTCGTCGGCAGATCGACCAAGTCACAGGCCTCGAGCCGCGCACGATCTCCAAGCTCGAGGATGTGACGTACCCCTTGCAGGGTCGATCCCGTGGAAACCCATTCCGGGTCCTCATGGGGCCGATAGCGCCACGCGCGGCCGAGCTGATCGATCCAGCCCAAATCCTGGTTGTGGGTGTTTCGAACGCTCAGCAGCACACTGGGCTTTTCGCCCTTCTCTTCGAAACGCACCACGTATCCCGCCGCCTTTTGGCCCTCCCAGATCTTCCAGGCCCCCTTGGCCATGGATTGCCGGGCATTTAGATCCCCATAGTCCTGGGAGGACGTGGTTTCGCTGACGCAGCTGCTAGCCGGCAAAGAGAGTGCCAGGACCAGGCCAAGCGCGTGGGATCGATTTCGGACCATAGGATTGTTGGAATGATGCCCCAAGGGGCGGGCTCTTCACTAAGATACCGCCCGTGGATACCTCAGCTCTAGATTGCCATCGCAAGGCGGGCCGAATTGCGGCCGAGTGCCGCGAATGGGCCCGTGAAAACATTCGCCCGGGTGTGACCGTCCGTCACATCCTGGAAACCGTGGAGAACATGATCCGGGAAAAGGGCGCGGAGCCTGGTTTTCCGACCCAATCGTCTCGGAATCATGTGGCCGCCCATTACTGCTCCTCTCCAGACGATGAGATGGAGTACGAGGAGGGCGACTGCGTCAAGGTCGACGTGGGCGTACACGTGGATGGCTATATTGGTGACACCGCTTGTACCGTGGATCTTTCCACCGATGGGCGTTGGACTCCGCTCATTAAGGCCTCCGAGGAAGCGCTCGCTGCAGCCATCGCCCATGTGGAGCCAGGCCGGCCCGTGGGAGAGATTGGCGCAGCCATCGAACGCACGATCATGGCCGCCGGTTTTGAACCCGTTCGCAACCTGACGGGGCACGGACTGGCCCGCTGGAAAGTTCACACCGCCCCCCAGATCCCCAACTATGGCGAACGCGGCGGAAGCAAGCTGAAGGCGGGTATGGTGATCGCCATCGAACCGTTTGCTTGCACGGGGCGCGGAATGATCACCGAAGCCGGCAAGTCCGAGATCTTCATGATGGTTCGCCCGCCGCGCAAATCGCGCGGCTTGGACAAGGACGTGCTGAGCGCGATCATGGGGTGGCGCGGCCTGCCCATTGCACGGCGTTATTTCAACCACATGGACCAGGTTGCCGTGGAGGACACGATCTCCAAACTGACCAAGCAGGGCTCCCTCATGCGCTATCCTCCCCTGGTGGAGAAAAATGGTGTCATGGTGGCCCAAACGGAACACTCCATGTATGTGGGCGAGGACGGCGTGGAAGTTTTGACCACGGTGTAGTCGCTCCACCGTGGGCTGGAATGCAAGCGAGGCCCGGGGC
>JARGOW010000076.1:2761-9461 GCA_029212955.1 Planctomycetota bacterium
TAGCGCGAAGCGATGGTCACGTTGTGGGCTTGCCAGGTGTCTTCGGGCTCTTCACCGGATGCGAGGTCGAACTCGAACACGGTGGAGCGGCTGGGGAGGCGACGGGCGTCGACGCCTTCGGGCAGGGACGAGTCGTGGACGAAGGCGCTGCCATAGGGCGAGTCTTCGTCACGCGTGTTCGTGGACCAGCTCTTCTGGGAGATTTTGCGCATATAGCGAATGAAGCCGTAGCCCCGTCCGGTGTGTGAGTAGCAGACGCCTCGCACGCGGGATCCGATGTCGCCCCACTCTTCTTCCTCGGTGGTGGTTTTCTCGCGGTCGCGGAAGGGCAAAAGGTTGGGAATCAGGAAGCCGGACACGAATTGGTCCGCTTCGCGGCGTAGGTCGCCGGAAACGTTGTCGAAACCGAGGATCTCAACGCGCTTGCCCATGTCTTGCAGGGCGCTGACCAACTGAACGAAGTCTCCATTGCCGGTGGCGAGGATGACACGATCGAAGTTTTGACACTGGCGCAAAAGGTCGACGGTGATTTCCACGTCCAAATCGGCCTTGGTCACAGGGCGGTCGTCCCCGTTGTCGTAGCGCCGCACCTTCTTTTGCATGACCTTGTAACCAAAGTCGCGCAGGTTGTCGGTGTAGTTGGCTTGTCCACGGCGGTATACCTCGTCCTCTTCCGCACGTTGGCGATCAAAAGAAAGGTAAGCGTTGAGCCTCATGAGCTCAGCACCCTCGCGGACGGCGTATTCACGAAGGACGTCATAGCGCATGCCATAACCGCCATTCATACGGATGTTGTTGCTGTCGACAAAGACTCCTACCTTTGCCGAAGACTGAAACACGTTACTCATAATAAGATGGGGGGGTAATGATGACCGCTAGTCGGCTGCTCCTAGCCAAGTTGCGATCGCTCTGGTTTTAATCTCCGTCTCTAACGTCGACGGAAGCTAGCCAGAAACATAGTCCTTATTCGGAGTACGTGCATCCCTGATCCGGGGAAAAGACACGCCGCGTAGCGGTGCATTTTTACCGGTTTATACGGAACCTTTTGGGATGGGGTCGGCGGCCCGGTTGCGGCCCGTTGCTACTCGCTCTCGAGGGACTCTTTCATACCCCTCAGGGTCTCCATGGCCTGCCACGGAGTGAGGTTGTCCAGGTCCAAGTCCTTGAGTTTGCTTTCCACAACGGAGGGTTTCGAATCAGCTTCAGGTGTCCCTAAACCCTCGAAAAGAGCCAATTGAAGGCCCCCTGTGGGGGTTTGCACCATTCCAACGACCTCGTCGCTGCCCGCCGAAGGCTGCTGTTCCAGGTCGAGCAGGATGTCCTTAGCGCGTTCCACCAGGGCCTTGGGCACGCCCGCCAAGCGCGCCACTTGAATGCCATAGCTGCGGTCGGTGCCCCCGGGAACGATCTTGTGGAGGAACACGATTTCGTCGCCTTTTTCCCGGACGGCGATATTGAGGTTGTGGACGCCCTTACGGCTCTCGGAGAGTTCGGTGAGCTGGTGATAGTGGGTGGCGAAAAGTGTCCGGGCGTGGGCCTTGTCGTGCAGGTGCTCCACGATGGCCCATGCCAGGGCCAACCCGTCAAAGGTGCTCGTTCCCCGCCCGACCTCATCGAGGATGACGAGGGAGTTTTGCTTGGCGTTGTTCAGGATGTTGGCGATCTCGATCATCTCGACCATGAAGGTCGAAGCGCCCCTGGAAAGGTCGTCGGCACTGCCCAGGCGGGTGAAAATGCGGTCCACGACCCCAATGCTTGCCTGCTGGGCGGGAACGAAGGATCCGATCTGTGCCAGCAGAACGATCAGTGCTGTTTGACGAATGTATGTAGACTTACCGGCCATGTTGGGGCCGGTGATCAAACCGACCCGGTGGGAAGCCTGATCCAGCAGGGTGTCGTTGGGCACGAATGGCTCACCCTCGAGTAGGGCTTCGATCACAGGGTGGCGCCCCTCGCGAATGTCGATGGTGGTACCACTTGTGATCTCCGGGGCGGAATACCGGCCCAGGGCGGCGGTTTCCGCCAGCGCGCTGAGCACATCGCATTCGGCCAGGGCTCTGGCGGTGCCCAGGATGCGGGGCACGTGGGCGGAGGCTTTTTCCCGCAGGGCCGTGAACATATCGAACTCCAGGTCCTTGGACCGGTCCTCGGCCTTCAGCACCTTCTCCTCGAATTCTTTGAGCTCCGGGGTGATGTAGCGCTCCGCGTTCTTGAGGGTCTGCTTGCGAATATAGGTGTCGGGAACCCGGTCGACCTGGCCCCGGGGGACCTCTAGGTAATAACCAAAGACCGCCGTGTAGCCGATCTTGAGGTTGCTCATGCCCGTTCGTTCGATTTCCTCGGCCTGAAACCGTGCCATCCAAGCTTTGCCGTCGCCGGCAATCTGGCGCAGTTCGTCGAGCTCAGCGTTCACTCCCGATCGCACCAAGCCCCCATCTTTCATGGAGATAGGAGGTGAATCCACCAGGGTGCCACGCAGCTCGCCCACGAGCTCGGCCAGGGGGTCCAGGCGCTCGTGCAGGTCGCCCCAAGCCTTGGAATACACCTCGCCCATGCGTTCGCGCAGGGGATTGACCACGGCCAGGGACCCGGCCAGGCCCAGCAGGTCCCGGGGGGTAGCACGGCCGGTGGAGATCTTGGCGACCAGGCGCTCGATGTCGAGTACATCGCGCAGCAGGGCACGCACGTCCTCGCGTAGGAATGGGTGGTCGACCATCTCAGCCACGCCCTTTTGACGATAGAGAATGGCTTCAACCTCGCGCATGGGGGCTAGCAGCCATTCCTTCAGGAGGCGCCCGCCCATGGGTGTGAGTGTCTGGTCGATGACCGAGAGAAGGCTACCGGCCCGGTGCCCATCGCGCTGGGTGACGCACAATTCCAAGCAGGAGCGCGTGGCCCGATCCAGGGTCATCCACTGGTTGTGGTCGGTGGCATCGATGGAAAGGATGTGCTCGCAACGGCCGCGTTGGGTCTCCTCCAGGTACTCGATCAGGGCACCAGCGGCGGGCACGATGGGGGATTCGTCCTCCACGCCGTAGCCCTCCAGGCTTTTGACCTGGAACTGTTCGTGCAATGCGCGCAGGGCGGTATCGCGAGAAAAGCGCCAGGCGGCGCGCTCGCTCAGGGCCGGGCCGATCTCCTTGATCAGGGAGGCGGCCAGGTCCGGATGGCTGTTGCCGAATTCGTCGGCCCACAGGAGTTCGGCCGGGGCGATACGGTTGAGCTCGTCCAGGGCCTTTTCCATGGGCACACAGGTGACCTGGAAGCGACCCGTGGAGAGGTCCACCCAGGCCAGGCCCACCTGGTCGTCCTGGGGGAAGAGGCTGGCCAGGTAGTTGTTGGAGTTGGACTCGAGGGCGCTTTCCTCGGTCAGGGTGCCGGCGGTGACAACGCGTACGATGCCGCGGTCCACGATTCCCTTGGTGGTGCGGGGATCGCCGAGCTGTTCGCAGATGGCGACCTTGTGGCCCCTCCGGACCAGGCGCAGCAGGTGCCCTTCCATGGATTTGACCGGTACGCCGGCCATGGGCAAGGCGTCGGCGCCCTTGGACCTGGCGGTCACGGCAATTCCCAGTTCCTTGGCCGCAATTTGCGCATCTTGGCCGAAGAGCTCATAGAAGTCTCCCATGCGGAAGAAGAGCAGGGCATCCGGCTGTTCTTTCTTGGCCTGATTGAACTGGTCCATCATCGTGACCTTGTTCTTGCGCGGCTTGGAAAGTGCTTTTTTGGAGGTGGAAGGAGTGCTCATGATTTTGCCAGGGAGCAGTGTAAACGGGTGATGGCGGGCTGCCCAGAAGGGCTCGCTGGTTTTGCCATCCGGTTGGCCCGCTACTTGCTTTACTTGGCGGAGTCGAGCGACTGCCACCGCCTGCCCATGAGAACCGCCATAGAGATTATCATCCACCGCATGACCCCCACCGATCGGTGGTTTGCATTGCCTGGGACCCTTCTGGGGTGTCCCCATGCGCGATATCTGACCATTTCACACAATATCTCCGCTGTTCCCGGGCAATCCCAGCGCCTTCGGACGAATCAGTAGACTCGACTTCCTGTCCTCCAGGTGCCCCACACCATGATCTCCTGCTTAGACACGCTGACCTTCAAAAAGGTCCTGCTCTCCCTTGTCGCGACCCTTCTGGTCTCTTGCGCCACCTATGTGGAAAAGACCAGCGAGGCCATGGGAGCCTTCCGCAATGGTCAGTTCGACCGGGCGGAGGCCCTTTTTGCGGATAAGGAGCGTATTGGGTCCACGTTTTTGTCCGGCGCTGAGGCCGGGCTCGTGTGCCTGACCGCCGGGGATTTTGAAGGCGCCATCGAATACCTCACCGCAGCGGCGGCGTTTTCCGAGGAAGCCGAGGATGCGTCCCTGGTGGACCCCGAGAGCCTGGTGGAGAGTTTGGCCTCCTGGACGCTATCCGAGGGAACCACGGACTACATGGGAGAAGGATACGAGCGCGTGATGGTCCACGCCTGTTTGGGGTTGGCCTATCTGGCCCAGGGAAAGGTCGATGACCTCTTGGTGGAGGTACGCCGCTCCAATGACTTGTTGGCGGCCGAGGAGTCGCTCTACGAGACCGAATACCAAGCCGGGGGTTTTGCCCATTTCCTTTCAGCGTTGGGCTACGAACTTCGGGGCGAGTACGACGAAGCGTACATCGATTACCAGGCCATGAACGACAAGGGCGTGGGGAAGGAGCTGGTCGGACCCATGCTCGTACGCCTTTCCCAAGCCATGCGTCGAAGCGAAGACATCAACCGCTTCGTGGATGAATTCGGTCAACCCGAGCCGATTCCGCAAGGGGCCGCCAAGATCATTTTGTTGGCTGGGGTGGGTTTGGGTCCCATGAAGCACGAAACCCGCTTGGATGTGCCCACGGGTGATGGGATTTTCTCATGGGCCGTTCCGTCGTTTTCCCGGCAGCAAAATTTCGACACAAGCTTGGAGATCAGCACCGATGACCTGGCGGCGTCCAGCGTGATAGTGGAAGACGTGAATGGGGTGGCCACCAAGAACTTGGATGACCGTATCGCGATGCTAAGCGTTAAGTCTGCCGTCCGCGGGGCGTTGAAAGTCAAGCTGACGCGCGAACTGGAAAAGAAGCATGGCTCCGTTGGGTTCCTGGCCGGGCAATTGTTCTCCATGGCCACCGAAAGGGCCGATTTGCGCTCTTGGTTAACCCTTCCATCCACATGGCAGGCCGCCCGCCTGTATCCCCAACCGGGCATTACGACCATTCGACTTCGCGCTGTAGGCGGGGAGTCGATTGAACTGGGCACCTTTGATTTGGCGCCCGGTGAAACCATCTTTGTCTTGGCCCGAAATTTGGGGCCAAGGTTGCACGCCCACGTGCTTGGCGGAAGCCAAGTCGATTTGAGCACCCCCGAGCCCATGGTGGCTCCCAACCCCAGTTCAGAACAATGAAGCTGAAACAACTACTGACTCTCGCACTCGTCGCCCTGCCCTTTGCCTCCTGCTCGTCCCGTCCCGGTTACGTGGATCCGAACCAGGCGGAAAGCGTGGACATTAGCTATGGCCGTGGTGATTTGGATCGCTTAGCCCAAGGTATGGTGAGCTCCCTCCTGGAGTCTCCTGGTCTCGGATACTTGGACCACAGTGCCAAGGGTGACGACAAGCGCATCCGGGTTTACTTCAACAACATCACCAACGAAACCCGCGAGCACATTTCAATGGGTTTGATCCGCGACGAAATGTTGGCGGACTTGGTCGGACAAGGCCGCTTCCGCATCCTTGCCGGTGAAGCCGGCCAGGATGAGATTTCCGGCCAGCTGAACTTTCAGAACAATATGGGCCGCGTTTCCCCCGAGGAAGTGCGCATGACCGGCAAGCAGTTGGGTGCCGATGTTGTGATTTACGGAGCCCTGCGGGACATCGTGAAGCGCGACGGTCGCTCCATCGAGAACCTGGGCCGCAAGACCAAGGACGTTTACTACAACCTGGCCCTTCGCATGGACAACATCGAAACCGGTGAAACCATGTGGATGAACACCGAGAAGCTCGCCAAGCGCGAGGTGATCAGCCTGTTCGGCCGCTAGGTTTTGGATGGGACCCCGGACTCCCCGGGGACTCTCGAATTGGGACGCCCAGGAAACGCGATCGTTCGCTTCCTGGGCGTTTCTCGCTCAATCATCCAGAAGGAAGAGAGAGAGCATTCTTTGGAGAACAGCGGCCTGCCCAGTGCATTGGGGTGGGCCGCTTTTCTGCCATTTGGGGCCGCTAGGGGAGGAAATGAGCCCAGGGTTTCGGGAGTTAAGTTGTTGTGATTTGGTTACTTACGGCTTCGGGTGGGAAAATCTTTCCTGGAACCGTTCGGAATCGGCGCCGATGCCGCTCTATCCACCACAGCTGAGAGCTGTGCTGGGGATCCGACTCGATCAGTCCTTCGGGACACCTAGAGTCACCAGCCCGTCGGTGGAGAGCCGGCGGGCTTTTTTATGTCCATGGGTTCGCACGGGATCGGTGCCAGGGTGTCCTTACTCTTTGATGCGGGACGTCAGGATGTGGTCTTCCCACACGTCATTGATCAGAAGGTAGCTGCGAGCGAAGCCCTCCTTCTCAAACCCGGCCTTGGCCAATGCGCGTGCGCTGGCCGCGTTGCTTGGGATGTAGTTGGCCATGAGTCGGTGCAGGCCCAATTCCTCGAAAGCAAACTTCACAACCCCCTCCAGGGCTTCGGTCATA
>JARGOW010000076.1:9471-10559 GCA_029212955.1 Planctomycetota bacterium
ATATAGCCGTTCCGCGTTTCTTGTTGGTCGATGCTGTAGCCCACATGGGCTGCCAGAAACGATCCCCTGACCACGTTGGATATATTGAGTACGCCGAGGACCGGCCGAGCCGGAGGGCCTTCGCGCAGCTCGATCGCCATGCGGTAGGCCAGCCCGTTCGTGGCGTCCGCCAAATTCTGCGCGAGTTGCTGGGACCAAAACTCTTTGGTGTAAAAGTGATCCGTGCGAACGGGTTCCCAGCGCTTTAAGTGCTCCCTGTTGCGATGGTAGTAATCGACCATTCGGGCAGCCTGGTCCGAACGGGGTACCCAGAGGCGCATGCGGTCGGTTTGGAACTCCATGGGCCCCATCTTCATGGCCAAAGGCGTGGTGTTCAACCGTGGGGGGTGGATCCGTGCCCTTGGCGGGACCCTTCGGACACGGTCATGGCCGCCGGGTCCGTTGCCATTGCCCATGAACGCGATTTCTGGACAGGAGGGCGGCCCAATCGCTGATTAGGCGCCGGTGGTTTTACGGGGCAAAAGGGGGTGGATCACCGCGAAGAGAAGCCAAATGCAGGACGTGATTCCGTGGATCCAAGCCCAGATCAATCTCCAATGTTCCTGTTCACAAACCTGGACCAGGTATCCGGAGAAGATCATAGGGAACAAGCTGAGGATCAGGATCCAACCGGACTTGCGTTGGCGTGCGTAGCCCGACCGAATTCGCTTCCAAACGTGGTTCTGCCAAATCCAACCACACGCGAACACCAGCAGCGGTGCCAGCAGGATGTGCAGGTGCTGGACATCGGGCTGTAGCGGGTGGTTGACCACCGAGAACGGATCGGTGGGCTCTTGAAAGTATCGGAAGTACCCATACACCAAGCCCGTGCCACCCACCAGTAGGCTCGACACATGGAGGCTCCACGCTTGTCCGCGGCTCATTTCGCTTCGACCTTGGGCTTTTCGGAGTCCTTCTTGCCCTTGCTGGTTGGCTTCGGCTCCTTCCGGTCTGATTTCTTCTTGTCAGGCTTCGGGGCCGGCTTGGGTTTGTTGAGCTCCGCGTGTACGGCGAGCACCCGTCGGGCGCAGTTCACCGATGCCCTGGCG
>JARGOW010000077.1:0-458 GCA_029212955.1 Planctomycetota bacterium
GGATTTTCCCCCGCTTCCCGAAGACAGTGACTTGCCGTTCGGTTGCGTTCTGCGCACACGCTGGAGCGATGAGGATCGCCAGGGTGTGTTGAACAATGCGATCTACCTGACCCTGTTCGAGGAAGCCAGGTTGCAATACTTCCTGGACCTGGGTTTGATGCCGGAGGCGAGCTTTCCCTTCCTCTTGGCCCAGAGCCAATTGCGCTTCGTGTCGCCGGGCCAGGGCGGAGTGGAGGTGCGCGTGCAAATGGGAACCACGCACCTGGGCAACAGTTCCTTTGAGCAATGCTATCGAGTGTCCGGAACCGATGGTCGGGTCTGGTGCGAGGGCCGGGCGCTCCTGGTTTGCTACGACCCGGAGACAGGCAAGAGCCGGCCCATGGAGGAACGCTTCCGTTCGGTGCTGCAATCCAGTGCGGTGAAATGAACGGGGCATGGAGTGGGCATAAAAATACGGC
>JARGOW010000077.1:538-10555 GCA_029212955.1 Planctomycetota bacterium
ATCCATACCAACGACGCTTAGTGCGTGATGATGGCGTCCATGGTCTTGGCCTGGGCAACCCATTCGGTGACCTGGCTTTCCTTGGGGTTCGAGCGGGCCAGCTTCTTTTCGCCGTTGACCTCTTCCATTTTCTTGGTGAGGTTGTCGGGGCGGCGGGTGCCGAGTTCCTTGACGGTGTCGACGCCAGCGTTCTCAAGCAACTCGCTGAACTGCTTGCCCACGCCGCTGATGCGCATCAGGTCGGCACGGTTGGTCCACTTGAGTAGGTTGTCGTAGGGGATACCGGTGGTTTCGGCCAGACCCTTGCGGCCCTTGGGGTCGCAGCAGTTCTTGAGCAGATCACCGGTGTCGTTGACTCCAGCGGCTTTGAGCTTTTCGCCGAACGTGGGACCGATGCCTTCGATTTCTTCGATGGGGTAGTTCATGATGTTGTACGTGGGAAGGGGGTGGCTGGGTTTGCACCCAAGCTAGGAGCGATGGTTTGCAGCAGGCGTATCCAATGGAGCGCGTGTCATCGCGTCCTTCGGATCCTGGCCATGGACCAGGGCTTGCGAACCAGCTACCATTTTGAAGTGGATCGGGTTCGGCTGCAATGCCGTTTGGAGCGACATTTTCGCTGCGCGACACCAATCGCAGGTTGGCGGCCCGTCTAACCGCTTTGTCACCCCTTCCGGGCTCCCACAAGAATCGAATCATGTCCCGTTGCAAACATTGTGGTGCCCGCTCCATTCCCTTCCGCAGGGCCTGCGATTATTGCGGAACCCCAGCGGACCAGGGATTCGAGTACCCCGTCCCGGGGAGAGCGGAAGCCGGTACCCCTGGGGCGAGCACGGATTTCGAGCGACTCATGGCCCATCCCGACCTGCAGGGCTTGTTGTCTGCGGGGCCCCAGGTAGAGCCGCCGCGGGTGCGCCAGGAAGGCATTCCGAAGGAATGGTTCATGGTCGCGTTCTTCGGCTTCATTTTTTGGAAGTCTGGTGGCCCGGCCAAGCTCAACGAGGGCATGTCGGTTGTACCCCTGATTTTCATGTGCCTGATGGTTGTGGCGGTCCTGCGCCGCCGCTCGCGTGGCAAGGCCTTCCCAGGAACCCACGTGGAAAGTTTGCCGGTCCGCATCCATGGGATTGAAACGGATGGGCATTGGCCCCGGGCGGGTTGGGTCAAGGTCTCTCTCGAAACCCAATCCGGTGAGCGCCGTCGTTTGCGTTACCTGGGCAACGGCAACGAACGCTGGGCAACCCGCGACATGGGCGTGGCGCACATCAAGGCCAACGTGTTAGTGGAGTTCCACCGGTTGCAGCTCTAAGGGGACAGAGCGGGCAAAACTCGACCGCCCGCCGCCGCACTCATTCGTACGTGGCGCGAAAGGCGCTTCATACGAGTGGGTGCGGCGGCGGGCGGTCGAACTCTGGTGGATCAGGTGCCGATGCCGTGTCCAGCCTCTTTTTCCGCTTAGCGTTTGCGCTTGCTGGGGCTCAAGGGCGGCAGGTCATGGCTGGCGAACCATTGGGACGAAGCCGCGGGGGCCAGGGGTGCCATAAGCCTGCGCGCGGGGCGGGTGTTCCATTCCTTGCGCCAGATGCGGTGGGCTTCATCGTTCGGGAAACTCATCTCGGGCGGATAGGGATAGGACCCCATGCCGTGGAAGGGCAAGGGCTCCACTTCGAGGGCTTGCACCGAGTTGGGGTCCCGGTCCTTGGCCCAGCCGTCCAGGAACACCAGGTAATCGCGCACGTAGCCTTCGGGAATGTCGGGTACGTTTTGCCCGTCGAAGCGCAGGGTCAAGGCATCCCCCGAGCCCATGATGATGTAACGATCATCGATGGCTTGTAGGAGCGGTAGGCAATCCCCGTGGCGGGTGTACATGCCCGGGTGCTGGTTCCAGCGCGCTTTCGTCGTGAGCGTTTCGAAGTCGAACCGCTCGGGTTGATCTTCGCGGTCCGTGGGAATGGGCGCGCTAAACCCGCGGTGCCAGAGTTCGGCCTCGGAGGGGTTGAGCCGTACCACGCTTTGATCGCCGTCCCGGTCGCCCAGGGCCAACCGCAGGGAGTCCCAGTACAGGGTGAGGGAGCTTTGGATGCGTAGGCGCGGATCGTTGCGATCCAAGACACCCGTGAGGTCGATGACCATGGTCTTGGTCTTGCCTGCGGGGAATCCAACGGGGGGGCCGATGGGCTCCCAGACTTCCCCCTGGTCGGTTTGAACCGGCACCAGGATCATGGGGGGAACGAATTCCAAGCCCGGCGTGCGGGCGGTGGCCATGTTCACCGAGGCGTCGGTCCAATAGAACCAGCCGGTGCACACCAGGCGCAGGCGTTCCGCTTCCATGGTTTCGGCCTTATCGAAGGTGAGTTCCAGCCAATGCATGTTGGACAGTCCGAGGAACTGGCCCTTGAGGGGTTCCATGGGAGCCGCGTATTCATCGTCGGTGGCCGCCAGGGCTGCGGTCCAATCTTTGCCGTCGCTGCCCATGGCCTTAGTGGGGACCAGGGGCGTGTCGAAGAGGTGGGGTTCGGGATTGGGGAAGGGAGGGAAGGAGAAGCGTTCGTTGGGCTCGAATTCTGTCCCTTCGGGGTGATCCACCACCAGAAGTTCCGCGCGATCCAGATAGGTGACCTCGCGCAACTCCTCGGTGAATTGCAATTCATAGAAGCCGTCCTTGGGCTTCAATTGGTTGCCGCGCACCAGCACATATTCGTCGTGGTCGGGCGGTACCAACATGCCGGGGCCCATGGGCAGGCCCAAGGGCGTGATGCCCAGCACGTCCGATATGAAGACGTATTCCTCGCCGTTCCAGGTGTACAGGAAGGGGCAGGATCCGATCAGGCCCTCGGTCTGTTCGCCCAGGGTCAGGTCCAGGGCGAAGGGGTCCCCGGCCTCGATGTCCAAGTCCGTTCGCACCACGCCGTTGGGCCAGGTGACACGTAGGACGTCGGCGTAGTCCGCTTTGCCAAGGCCGAGGATCTGGTTGCCTCCCCGGTAGAACAGGCGCCGGTAGAGGGGGCCGATGCGGATTTCTACCACGGCACCGATGCCATCGGGGTTGTCCTTCTTGCCCTCGTAGCGCAGGCGCATGCCCTTGTTTTTGGGCGCGGGGTCGTGCCAAATCTCCAGCCCGTTTTCCTGTAGGCGTAGGATCTCCAGGGCGATGGGGGTGTTCAGGTTGCGGTCCATTTCCGCGGTCATGAGGTTGCGCGTCCAGCCGGGGCCACCGGTGATTTTCCAGGGCAGGGTGCCTTCGCTGCCAAGTCCAAGGAAGCCGCTGGCGACTTCGCCCTTGGAGGGCCAGATCACGTCAGCCAGTCCATCCAGATCGAAGTCCCCGGAAACGGGCGGACCCGCGGGGGAGGCGAGGAATTGCTTGTGCACATCGGGCAGGTTGCCGAGGCGCAGGCGAAAGCCCGAGGCATCCCTATGGAGTATGTCCACAAAGCCATTGCCGTCGAAATCTTCCAGGCAGGGTTTCCATTCGCCCGCGTGCTCCTCGCCGAAAACGGATTGCGTGATGTCCTCAAATTGGCCGCTGCGCAGGCTGCTGGCCAGTAGGGTTCCGTTCTTGCCGCCCACCAGGAAATCCAAATCCTGGTCCGAGTCGAAGTCCTCGATGGCGCACCAGGCCAGGGGCTTGGGTACGGTCAGTTTGAGTTCCTCGGTCATGTCGGCAAAGCCGCCACGTTGCTGGTCCGCGTCCAATTCCGGGATGCGGCCGGCCCCGTCGTTGCGCAATAGGGTCAAGCCGAAGGATCCCACCGCGAGCAGGTCCAGGTCCCCGTCGTGGTCGAAGTCGCCCAATTCCAAGTCGTTGGCCTCGCCCGCCAGGGTGGCGAAGATCGGGGCTTTTGTCAGTTTGGGCGTGGTTTCACTGCCTTCGGCAACGTCGTAGTCGAGCAAGGAGATACGGTCGTCCTGGATCAGCAGGACGTCGAGCAAACCATCCCGGGAGAAGTCGGCCACGCGGAAGTGGTCGGCGGTTTCGTCCCAGACCCGGTGGGGGGTGAAGGTTCCTTCAGGGCCTTGCAGGTTCCAAAGCAGGCCGCCTTCGTCGAGCCAGGCCACATCGGCCAAGCGGTCCCCGTTCAAGTCGCGCACCAAAAGACCGTGCACGCCCGGTGTGGAGGAGGGCAGGGTTTGGCGCAGTTGATAGTGGGGCTTCTCGGTGATTTTGATGTGCGGATTGCTGCCCTGGGTGGGAGCTGCGAGTTTCGCCAATTGGCCCTCGTTCAACACCATGGTGCTGACCGCTTCGGCTCCGATGGATTCCATGGACTTCCAGGCGTCGGCATAGGACTTGCGCACTTCCTCGTCCGGGTCGTCGAGCGAAAGGAAATACATGCGGTACAGGGCGGACACGTACCAGGCGCCCCCGTGGGCCAGGCCCTTGTCCAATACGTGCTGGTAGAGTTCCTTGGCGCGCTCCTGATTGGCTTCCCAAACGGATTCTTCCTCGGGATCCAGGTCCTCGAAGATGCGGGCCAGGGCGTAGCGGGTGGCCAGGTCCCCGGGCGCATCCTTGAGCAGGGACTGGTACATGTCCCGGGCGGCTTCGAGGGTTTGGTAGTCGTAGGATGCGATCCGTGCACGCAGGTAGCGGGCGGGCAAACCGTCGGCCCCCGTTCCCTTGGCCCGGTCCAGGAGTTCCGTGGCCTTTCCCAGTTCACCCCATTGCAACTGGATGGTGGCGGCGCGCACCCAGTCCTCGCTGCGCACGTCAGCCCCCTGGAGAAGCGGATCCAATTCCTTGTAGGCCTGGGCCCATTCGCTCAAGGATGCAAAATAGGCGGAGCGTTCGTAGGCCAGCAGGCGCTGGGTGCTGGAGGCTTGGGATGTCTCCGCCTGTTCGCCGGATCCGGCCGGATTTCCCGAATCCGAATTCGAGTCGCCACAGGCGGGCAGCAGGACGGGCAGGGACAAGCAGCACAGTAGGGGAAGACAATTCTTGAATCGCATGGCCTTGGTATATTGGGACCGGATCATTCTATGCTTCTGCATGTGGGGAGCCGCCCTTCTCCGTCCGGCCAGGACGGTGTTGCGTGCTTATCCCGGGTCCAGGGACTCGATTTTCCAACAAGGGGGACATTCCTATGCAAACGAACCAGCACGGCGAGCGATCCGATGGGTCGCCATCCCCCGAACAAAAACATGTTTCCCAGGGGCGAGGCCTCTGGCTGATTTCCTGTGCGTTGGTTTTTGTGGCCATCTGGGGCGGGGTGCTCTCGAATGGGGCCCTGCCCGAGGCCTTGGGCCGAAACGCCCATGAGATGCGATTCTCCAGTGCCCGGGCCATGGATGTGCTCGTGAATCTGCTGGGCCAGGAAGGCGCCCATCCCGTGGGCAGTCCCGGCGGAGCGCGCATCCGCGAGCGCCTGGTCCGCACCTTGACCGAAGCTGGGGCTGAAGTGGAGATCCAACGCGCCTGGGTGCAGAGTCCGGGCCGGCCCAACCACATCGCCCTGGTCCACAATGTGATCGGGCACTTCCCAGGCAGCGGCGAGGGCAAGGACGCCCTGCTCATGGCCCACTACGATTCCGTGGGGGCGGGGCCTGGCGCGGCCGATGACCTGGCCGGGGTGGCGGCTTGGGTCGAAGCGGTGCGAGCTTTCCGTGCCCGGGTGCAAGGCCCACAAAAAACGGGCCTGTGGGTTTTGATCACCGAGGGCGAAGAGGACGGGCTGTTTGGGGCCCAGGCCTTTGCCCAGGAACACAGCGCCATGGATCGCATCGGGTTGGTGGTGAACCTGGAGGCGCGCGGAGCCACGGGCGTAAGCCGCCTGTTCGAAACAAGCCTGGGCAATGGTCCCTGGATCCACATGTATGGAAAACATGTGGAGCGGCCTTCGGCCAATTCGCTTTCGGTGGAAATCTACCGGCGCATGCCCAATGGTTCGGACCTGCAGATTTTCATCGACCGGGGATTGGCCGCCTTGAACTTTGCGTTCATTGGGGACTGGGCGGTGTATCACTCGCCCATGGATACACCCCAGCGTTTGGATCCGCAGACCCTGCAACACCAGGGGGACAATGCCCTGGCGGTTCTGAATGGGTTGGAGGCCGACGATTCCTTGTTGCGCGGGAACACCGTGAAACGCGGCGAGGACGGCGTGCATGTGGACATCCTGGGCGGATACTTGCTGCAATACTCCACGGCCATTCAATGGGCTGCGGTGACGTTGATTCTCTTGTTGTGGATGTTCTGGTGGGTGCGCTTGGCGAAGAAGGGACTCACGCCCAAGAACGCCCTGGCCGGGTTCGGCGTGGCGGTCCTGGAGGTCTCACTTCCCCTGGCATGGCTCGCGGCCGCGCTCTGGTTTGCGGCTCGCATGGCAGGAACCGACATGGTGTTCTGGTCACGGCCCATGCCTGCGGTGGCCCTGGCCGTGGGATCCTATTTCATGGCCAATGGCGTGGTGCTGCGCCTGGCGCGCAATTGTCCCCCGGTGGCCCTGCGCTTTGCCAGTGCCACCTGCGCGGTGGCTTGGTCGGTGGTCTTGGCCTGGTTCCTGCCCGGGGGTGGGTTCCTTTGGGTTCCCGCAACCTTGTTCCTCATGGTTTGCCTGTGCGTGCTTCAAGGCCGTTGGGTGGATCGCATGCCCAAGGGTTGGGGCATGGGCTGGGGTGCCTTTGCCGGAGCCATGGTGATTTCCATGCTGGTTTGGATTCCCTTGCACCACGGACTCTTGGATGCGTTTGGTTTTTCGAACGCATTGGGTTTGCTGCTGCCGGTGGCATTGCCCTCGACTCTGCTGTTGCCATTCATGTGGAAATCCAGGCGTAGCGTGGGTTGGGCGGCCTTTCTCGTGGGTGGCCTCTGCCTTGGTTTTGGACTGGCCGTTTCGATTTCCGATGAACCGTACACCCCGGAAAAGCCGGGCACATTCAATGTGTCCTACACCCGGATCCAGGGGCAAAACATGGCCCGGGTCGATACTTACACCTTGGGCTTTGGTTGGCCCGAGGGAGTGCCAGCCATCGATGACAAGTTGCTGGAGATTCCCGAACCTTTGCATTCTGTGGGGTCCGCCCGGTTGAGTGCGCCGGAGCCAAAAAATTTAGAGGCGCCCACTTGGAGCGTGCAGAGCGTCACCGCGGAGGGGAAGCAGGTCTACCACTTGCATTCCCCACGGGGGGCGCAAGGGTTCAGGCTCGATTTGAACGGGAACTCCTGCCGGGAGATTGGGATCGAGGGGCGCACCTTCGATCTACCCCCCGCGCAGAGTCTGAGTTTCTTAGGCGTACCGGCCAATGGGGTTGAGGTGGAGGTCCTTTGGGAGCCGGGTCAAGATGGGCGCCCGTTGACCCTCACGGACCGCACCCTTGGATTGCCTCCTGCCATCGCCGAATGGGCCGCGTTGGCCGGGCCCACCTGGGTGCCCCGCCACTGGGGACACCAAACCCAAGTGGTTTCCTCGATCCCGATCTTCATGGTCGACATCGAGCCCCGCCCTGAAACCCCGTCCGGAAGCGGGGATTGAGGTCGCCCGTCCGGGGAATCAGCTTGGCGCGGGCCGCGTCAGGCGCGATGATGCGGGAGTGCAAGACCCCACCTTGAACCACGAAGCCTCGGATTCGGAGGGCTCGGAGCCTGGGGGCTCCGGAGCCCTGGGAGCCCAGTCATCCCCTGGCTTTCCGGGCGTCGAAGCATGGTGTCGCAGCTGGGGTTTGTGGCTGGTCTTGATCCTGGCAGGTCTGGCCCGCCTGGCCTACGGCATCGAGCACACGAATTCCCCGGACTACGCATGGCCCAGCGTGGATGCCCAATACCACGACGTTTGGGCGCGCAGTGCGGCCGGTTTGCCCTATCCCCAGCTGGCAGGTTTTGTGGACCCTGAGCTGGCCAGCACACCCAGCCTGCGACCCGCGGGGTACCCGTGGTTCCTGGCTTTGGTTTACAAACTGACCGGCGGCAGTTACCTGGCTGCGCGGTGGGTCCAGCACCTCATGGGTCTGTTGTCGGTTGCGCTGGTCTGGTTTGCCTTGCGCGACCGAATCGGGGCGTGGTTGGGTGTGGCGGCTGCGGGATTGTTCGCTTTGCACTTTGCGCCGGTTTACTTTGAGGGTGAATTGCAGGCCACGGGTTTGCTGATTTTCCTGAATCTGTTGGGCTTGCACCTTTTTATGGGCGCACTGGAGCGGGGTGGTGCGCGACGTGTGATTGGGGCGGGATTGGTATTGGGCTTGGCCACCCTGGTGCGGCCCAATGTGCTTTTGCCCGCGGCCCTTTTGGGAATGTACCTTTTGCGGCGTGGGGTTCCACCGCTGCCCCGGCCCAGGGTGGCCCTGTTTTTTGCCCTGGGCTTGGGCATGGGGATTCTGCCGGGAACCGTGCGCAATTGGGTGCGCGCCGGGGAGTTCCTGCCGCTGACCGCCACGGGCGGCATCAACCTCTACCTGGGTCAAGGTCCCAATGCGGATGGCCTGATCCAGGGCAATATGGGGGAGTTGGGGCGTTTTCAAACCTGTTTTGATTACTCCGCGGTCAAGCGACACGTGGAACGCAAGGTGGGCGAAGAATTGACCTTTGGGGAATTGGACCGTTGGTTCATGGGGCAAGCCCTGTCGTCCATGGCGGCGGATCCAGGACGCGCTATTTCCTTAATGGCCGTGAAAGCGGGACTGTTGTTTAGCGGAGAGGAGGTGGGGCACAACAAGGAAGTGGGTTTGGAGCGCAAGGGCTCGTGGGCCCTGCGGTTTCTGCCCGTGCCCTTTGTGGGGTTGTTGGCCCTGTTGATCTGGGGTTTGATCGCGGCGGTGGCAGGGAGCCGATCCGGTGGCCAAGGCCCGGGCCTGGGGGAGCGGGCGCGCGACCTGTTTGCGGTCCACGGCCTGTGGACCCTGGGTTTTGTGATTTCCCTGGTTCCGTTCTTCGCGGCCAGCCGGTATCGCACGCCTCTCATTCCGCACTTTGCGGTTCTAGCGGCCTTGGGTTTGTCGGTACTGTGGGTGCGCCGCTCCCCGCGCAGTCTGTGGTTGGGAAGTGGCGTGGTCGCGGCTGTTCTTGCCTTCTGCATCACTTCTTTGGATCAGCGCTACAAGGGGCCCCACGCCTACAAGTACCACTTGGACCGGGGTATGGCAGCCGCGGACCAGGACCGCCTGGAGCTCGCCCAAAGGGAATTTGCTGCGGCCGAAAGTGCGGATCCGGGCAACCCGGCGGTGGCGGGCGAAGTGGCTAAGATGTACTTGCGATCGGAGCAATGGGATCTGGCTCGGGCCGGGTTCGAGGGCGTCCTCGCCCAGGATCCGGGGCACCCTTCGGCCCTCTACAATTTGGGTTGGATCGCCGAGCGTCAAGGGCGATGGGCGGAAGCCTTGGACTCGTACTTGGCCGCCTGGGAAAGCCAGCCCACCCAGGCCCTTACCGAGCAAGCGTTGAAACGCCTGGTTCTACAACTGGGTACCCACCCGGAGGGACGCAAGCGCAACGGGCGGGCCGCCGCGGATTGCATGCAAGCTTGGCTGGCCCTGCGGCCGAGCACACTGCCCGATTTGGCGCTTTTGGCGGCGGCCCAGGCCGAGAGTGGCGCTTTCAAACAGGCCCTGGAAACCGTGGACCAGGCCCTTTCCATGGTGGGCGTGGATCAAAAGAACTCCGCGGTGGTTCGCGGGCTTCAATCTGCGCGCAAACGATACGCTATGGGTCAACCCTTGAGGATGGCGCCCAAGTCCGGACGCACTTCCCAATGAGCAAACGTATGAGCGAAGCGATTCGAATCCGTGGAGGTGCTTGGACGCGCCTTCTCCTGGTCCTGTGCATCCCCTTTCTGGTGGCTTGTCCCTCTGCCGATGGGCCGAAACCCAATGTGCTCTGGATCGTGGTGGACACCATGCGGGCCGACCGTTTGGGTGGCGAACTCAATCTGACCCCTTACCTGGACAAGTTGGGGCAGCAGGGTGCGGTGTTCGAGTCGGCCTATTCCCATTCGCCTTGGACCTTGCCTTCGATGGCATCCATGCTGACCTCCTTGCATCCCAAGGAGCACGGGGCCGGTGGGCAATTGGGAAAGTTTCAGACCATGCGTG
>JARGOW010000078.1 GCA_029212955.1 Planctomycetota bacterium
GTTTCCAAGGAAAATTCCGATTGAACCGCTTGCTCACTACAATAGTCGGGTGCGAAAGCTCCTCTTTTTGTTGTGCTTGGCTAGCTGCTCGGCCATTGATTCCATTCCTGTACCCACTCCTTGGCGGGAGAGCGGGGTTATGGAGGCGGATCCCAGGGCCATGCTCGCCGAGGGTGCTAGTAGGCTATCTCAAAGAGAGATTCGAGTGGCTCGTAGGGCATTTGAGATGGCAGCGCGGGCCGCAGAGGCCAGTGGGGACCGTGCCGTACACGTGGAAGCCCTTGCCCTGGTGGCCCGTTGCTACTTCCTGGATGGTGACTCGGCCGACGGTCAAATCTGGCTGGAGCGGGCGGAAAAACATTCCGCACGGGAGGAACCACTGGGGTATTCCAGGTGCAGGCAGGTCCGTGGCCTGTTTGAAAGGTCCCGGGGGAACCAGGACCTGGCCCTGGAAATCTTCGAGGACCTGTACAACTACTGCCGGCAGCAAGGCTTGTTTGAAAGGGCGTTGAACGCAGCCCACCATTTGGCGCTCCTGGCTCCCTTGGACGGTCAGGTCGTTTGGGCTCGCAGGGCGATTTCAGCGGCGCAGGATGCCGGCAATGAGGCCCTCCTGGCGATTCTGTGGAACAACCTGGGGTTGACCTACGACCGTATGGAGCGCCCCATGGAGGCCTTGGCTTCCTATCGGAGGGCGCGGTGGTACCACTATCGGACGGGTACCGAGCGTGAAAAACTGATCTCCGATTGGGCCGTCGGTAGGGCCTTGCGGCTGGCGGAACGCCATCGTGAAGCCCTTTTGTGGCTCTCGGATGTGGCTCTTAGGGCCGAAAACCGCTGGCAGGCCAACCCCATGCCCGAAGAGCAGGAGTGGCGGGGTCATGCCCACCAGGAGCTTGGCGAGGTTCAGGCGGAACTGGGGTTGGTGCCGGAAGCGATTCAATCCCTAGAGATCTCCCGCCGTTCCTTCTTGGGCTTGGAAGCCGATTCCCTCCAGGAGGGGGTTTTTGAGGCCGTATTGGAGCGGATCGAGCAGCTGACGGATGCCAAGAAGCCGTAGGGGCATCGGGGCGGGGCATCGACCGGGAACAAGGGCGTGGCCCATATTGGGAACGGAACCGGGTGCCGAGATTACGCCCAAGCCACGGATCGCTGTGGCAGGACTGGTCCACGGAATCGAGTGAACCGGATTCAGGGCCTTCTGGGCTTGATCCCCAGGCCATGGGCTTCAGAATCCTGGTTACAGGTTAAATGAACGGGCTTGATTCCAACCGGGCCGCATTCCGATGCGTATCTTCTGGCCTCCCCGTGCCCCGCCGAGGATTCCCATGGAGTTCCCCGGCGAGCCCTCCCCCCGCGATCCCCACACGACATGATGCGAAAGCATTCAGCACCCTTTCTGCTGGCCTTCCTGGCTGGCTGTCAGGGGCAACCCAACACAACGCCCGAGGTCGATCAGGCCTCGGTTTCACCGAATCTGCCCTTGGCGGGCTTGACGGTCCAGGCTTCCGAGCCCGCGCCGGACAGTCAGGATCCTGTCCCCGTGGTGAAATCGCCGGATCCGGATGGTTGGGAGTCCATCGAGTCGATCGAGGGGCAGCCGGTCGAGACCGTTCGTCGGTACTACGACAGCGGCAGGATCCGCCGGATTCACACCCAGTTGGTCGGCGTGGATGGGCCCATGGGCCACCACGGGCGCGACTTGTTCTTGCATGAGAATGGTGCTTGGAGCCAGGAGTCCTTTTGGGTGAATGGCAAGCTTCAAGGTTCCTACAAAGAGTGGTTTGAAGGCGGCCAGCTCAAGGTCGACTCCGCCTTTGAGGGCGGCAAGCGGCATGGCACGTTCAAGGAATACGGTGGGCGCGGAGCTCTCCGCGTGCAAGGCGAATACACTGCCGGAAAGTTGCACGGGACGTTTCAGCAGTGGTTTGGAACCGGAGACCCCCAGGAACTCAGTCACTGGGAAAACGGCATTCAAACCGGGATCCGCAAGGTTTGGGATAGGGAGAACACGCCGATCGTCAGCGAGTCCTTCGTGGAAGGCAAGCGCCACGGAGAATCGACCGTGTATCACCGCTACCCCGGCGAATTAAGGATCCACCAAATCGGAAACTACCGCCGCGGATCGAAGGAAGGGGTTTGGATGGAGTTCCTGCCCGAAGGGGACAAGGTCCAAGAAAAGTTCTTCGTGAACGGAAAGGTCACCGGCTACTACAAAGAGTGGCGGGACGGGGTTCTAACCTTGGAAACCAACTACGTGGATAGCGTCGAGAACGGAGAGCGCTTGGAGTACTTTGCGGACGGAAAACGGTTCAGCAAGGGAATCATGAAGGACGCAGGCCGCGAAGGCGTTTGGTATTACTGGAAAGAGGATGGCAGCATCCAGACCAAGTGGTCCGGGGTTTATCGCGACGGAAACAAAGTTGCCGAACTGTCCGAGAAGCAAATCGAGGAGGCTGCCAATCATGAGTAACTGGATAAACACTGGCCTGGGCTTGGGCGTGATCGCTGCACTCGCCCTAGGCTTTGGGACGCAAGAACTCTCCGCAGCGGCACCCGCTCCCCAAGAGAGCACCGCCGCCACAGCAGACATTCCCGAGGGACCTGGCGAGTACAAAATCTTCAACTATCCCAAGGGCGGTCCCGCACGGGCAGGTCGCATCTACCGCGGCCGCCGGCACGGGGAGTGGAGGAGCTGGTATTTCGATGGGACTTTGGCCTTCGTGGGCTCCTATTTGAACTATGAACTGCACGGCTATTGGACTTTCTATGCCGAGCAGGGATTCAAGCGCGAGGAGGGTGCATTCGCTGCAGGACTACGCCAGGGCGAGTGGATTGAATACTTCCCCGGGGGCCAGAAGCGCAGCGTCAGCCATTGGAAGGATGGTGCGCAGTTTGGGGTCCGAAAGCACTTTGCCGCCCAAGGATTCGTGACCGCTGAATACAGTTACGTGGATGGACTTCGAGTGGGTCCCGCAAAACTCTACGGACGGAAGGGCAAGCTGGTGATGGAGGGCGACTTTGTGCGCAACGGCAAGCAAGGTCCCTGGACCTACTACACGCCCACAGGCTCCATCAAATCGAAGGGCAACTTCGACAAGGATGTGGAGACCGGCCTCTGGCAGTTCTTTTATGCCGATGGCGAGGTGGAAGCCCAAGGGGACTACATCGAAGGCAAGCAAGAAGGGGATTGGACGGGGTTTCACCCCGACGGAAAGACCCGTTTCGAGGGGGCCTTCGTGGGTGGCGAGCCCACGGGCCCATGGGTTCACTATGGCGTGAACGGTCTCGCCCTGCGCGCCGGTGAAATGGTGAAAGGCAAGCAGAGTGGTTGGTGGCAAGCGTGGGATGAGTTTGGCCGTCCGGATACGGAAGCTTCGGGACAATATGAGAACGGAAAGAAGGTGGACTAAATCATGAATCAAATCGCACTATGCCTGGGAGCTTTGCTCCCTCTCACCTTTGACCTGACCCCCGGCCCCATCCAATCCGATGCGGTTCCGTCCCAGGAAGTGAACTTGCAATTCCTGCCCACGGCAGGGGAGCGGATCGAGCACAACTGGCTCGGCACGCACAAACTCCTAGCCACGGAAGTCAATTCGCGGGTGGCCGGTCAGGATGCTGTCAGCCTTTCCCAGCTCCCCAGCATCGAGACCAAGGAACGCCGGGTGACCTCGGATTGGATTCGATCCGTAGAGGACGGCAAGGTCCAAAACATGCACCGCACCTGGGTTGAAGCGAACCTGTGGGGCCAGTTGGACTTCCATGTGCCCGGCCAAGCCCCACTGGAGGTCGTGCTCAGGAGCCCCTTGAGCAATGAATCGACCAGTGTGGTGTTCACGCATGTGCCCGAAGAAAACAGCTATGGCATGTACTTCGATCAAAGCGCCATGGCGGAGAACGTGCTCGTCGGAGTGCAAAAGGACCATGGGTACGAAAACCTGCTTCCCGGGAAAGCGGTGAAGGCTGGCGATAGCTGGTCGGTGGAAACCAAGCATCTGATCGAGCTCCTGGCGCCCACCGGTGCCATGGACTACCGCCAGGTTCAGCCCGGCGGGGGAATGCTCATTCGCACACTTCTTATGGGAGTTGCAGGGTGCACCGATGTGGTTTGGAACCCTGGCCAATTGAAGGGCCACTTCAAATGCAAACTGCAGAAAGTGGTTGGGGCTGGAGCTCACTCGACAGCGCACATCGAATTGGACTACAGCTTCGAAACGGTGCAAGACCGGTCGGAAGCTGCCCGCGAGCTGCAAATGCTAGGGGAGAGCAATCGGGGTACGATGGTTCTTGGAAACTCGGTTCAGCTTCAAGGCAAGGGCATGGGGCTGCTGATTTGGAACCTCTCGAGCAACCGAGCCCACTCGTTCGCCATGACCGGAACCGAATCCGTGCAAATGATGGTTCAAACCCAAGCCCTCAACGCTCCGGCGGTGACCCAGGTGATGGAGTTGCGCGGCGTATCCGAGCAAAAGTACCGGGCCACCGTCCGTCCGCTGGATAGTCTCCCCGTTTCGTGGACGGCAAACCCCCCGGTGCGAGTGGAGCCCATGCTGAAGCCTGGCAAAGGAATCACGCCCAACAAGTAGGGCATAGGCCCTACTCCCACGATCATTCCGCGTAGGTGACCCAAACGCCGTGGCTCAACCCCACGCCGTTGGGGTCGCCCGCATCTGCAAACCACAACTGGTAGAACCTGGATTCCCCGGGAATGGCTCCGGTGGGGATCGGGACTTGTAGGCGTGCGAATCCGAACTGGTGGTTGAAGACAAGCTCCCGCTTGATCGGGCCTCCGATCCACAGGGTTCCCCCGAAGAAGGGCTGCTGATTGCGGGCTTCGGCACTAAGCACGATGCCGTTGCCAAATGTCGGGCCACCCACGAGGTCCAGGACGAAATGGCCTTGCTGGATGGAGGGCACACCCGTGACCTGGATCGATGGCACGGTGCCCGAGGAGGTTGTCTTCGACGTTCCGTAGGCCCGCGGTAGGTTGTAGGTGGGTTCTGCCAGGGGGTCCATGGGGAAGGGAGCCGATAGATCCTCGTTGGCTATGCCAGGGAGGCGCACGGAGACTTCACCGGCCTTGGCGGATGCCGGGAACTGGAAGGTGATTTGAGTCCCCCCGAGTTGGGAGGGTTGTCCGAATACTTGAATGGGGGTTCCGTCGCCTCCCGCGATGCGTTGGGTCAACCAAATCTCGTTGTTGGTCGGGTGGAAGTTGCGGCCTTGCAGGGTGACCTGACTTCCATTCAAAGTGTAGGACTCGATGACCGGCTTGTTCGGGGATAGTGCGCCATAGAGGAATTGCAATCCCGCGCGGTCGTCATCCTCGATGGATCGCAAACCCACGCCAAGGTCCAAGGGCACACCCATGGTCGCACCGGGAACGGTTGTATGGTCCAATCCCAGCGCATGGCCGTATTCATGGGCCATTGTGCCTTGGATGTCCCAGGGGAACGGACCGCTCCAGTTGGCGGGATCGGGTTGGTCTTGCCAGGAGTCGGGACCCTCATAGAATCGAATTCGCCAGCCATCTCCGATGGGGTATTCGAGGAAGGCGTGGATGGCCGAAAAACCGGAGAGCATGGAAGCGGTGTTGTCATTGACCCCGCCGACTTCCGTGGCCAATCCCGCGTAAAAGGACTCGAAATTCGATGCGCCGGACCCGATCCCGTCGGGATGCTCAGGGTCCGTGCCCCCGTTGCCGTGGAGTACGCTGTTCCATTCGGCGGCGCCTTTCCATACGGCCAGTTCCGCACCTATGGCTCCCGGGAAATCGGGGTCGGGAACCGTGTTGGAATTCGCGCTGGGGTCGTTGAAGTTGTTGAAGAACCGGTAATCCCGTTGCCCCAAATCCAAAGTACCGCCCAGGAGCGTGTAGCTACGTGCTTGGCCGGGCAGGGCCCAGATGGCCCCAGCCAGGGCTGATGCGGCCAGCAGTGCGTTGATGCTTGTTCTCATATGGCTCAAATGTGTCCCCCCGGGCGGCTCCCCAAAGCCGGTTCCCAGTCCCAAGCATACCCGGTTTTGGCGATTGTGGCGGGGCAGACATGGGCCCCCTGCGGCACCCCCCATGGGGCCTCCCGGTACGGGGCGGCGTGTCCCGTTTCGGGTTGGGCGCGCCGGGGCCCTGCGGGACCACGAAATGCGCCTAAGACCCCTTGCAAGCCACCGCAAAGGCCGCAATATACCCGCGCAAGTCCGATGAGAATCTGGCCGTGTGACGCCTGAGCGTCCGGCCCCATCCCACATCCGATGGGAACAATCATGACCCAAAAAGTAGAATCCCACGCATTCCAGGCCGAAGTCCAGGAAGTGCTCTCCCTCGTGATCCACTCCTTGTACAAGGACCGGGACATTTTTCTGCGCGAGCTGATCAGCAACGCCAGCGATGCCCTGGACAAACTGCGATTTGAAGCTTTGACGCGCCCCGAGCTGCTTCCCGAGGGCGAGAGCCTGGGGGTTGCCTTGGACGTGAACTCGGAGGATCGCACCCTCACCATCGTCGACAATGGAATCGGCATGAACTACGAGGACCTGACCGGCAACCTGGGTAAGGTCGCGAGTTCGGGCACGCGCAAATTCCTGGAGGCCCTCAAGGAAGGGTCCGAGGGTCCGGACCTGATCGGTCGATTCGGCGTGGGTTTCTACTCCGCGTTCATGGTCGCCGACCAGGTCACCGTGGAAACGCGCAAGGCGGGCGAAGAGACCGGTCTTCGTTGGCAAAGTGACGGCAAGGGCGAGTACACCATCGAGGAGGTCGACGGGTTGTCCCGCGGCACCATGATCACCTTGCACTTGGAGGAACCCGAAGAAGGTCAATCCGATTACACGCAAGAGTGGACCCTGCGCGACATCGTGAGCCGGTATTCCGACTTTGTGGAGTACCCGGTGCAGATGGAAGTCGAGCGCTCGGAGCCCAAGCTCGATGAAGAGGGCAAGGAAATCGAGGGGGAAACCGAAATGGTCACCTCCATGGAGACCTTGAACTCCATGAAACCCCTATGGGGCCGCAGTAAATCCGATGTGACCGAAGAGGAATACGCCGAGTTCTACCGCCACCAATCCCACGACTGGGCGTCCCCGCTGGAGACCATCCATTACAGCGCTGAAGGCACAATCGAGTTCACCGCGCTACTCTTCCTGCCTTCGCAGAAGCCCATGAACTTCGGCGACGGAGCTGCGCCGAAGAGCAAGGTCAGTTTGTATGTGCGTCGCGTTCTCGTTCAGAAGGAATGCGAAGACCTGCTGCCCGTTTGGCTGCGATTCGTGCAGGGCGTGGTGGAAACCGCGGACCTGCCCTTGAACGTGAGCCGGGAAACCCTGCAAAGCAATCGTCGGGTGGAGCAGATCCAAAAGGGTCTGGTCCGCAAGATCATGGACACCATGGGCAAGATGCTTAAGGACGACCGCGAGAAGTACGTGGCCTTCTGGAAGAATTTTGGTTGGGTCATCAAGGAAGGCCTTTACTACGCGCCTGACAAGCAAAAAGCCCTGGCTGAGCTGTGCCTCTTCGAAGGCGGTGGCGACTACGAAATGACAACCTTGGCCGAATACAAGGCAGCCATGGCGGAAGGCCAGGAGGCCATCTATGTGCTCACCGGGCAGGACCGGGCTACGGTCGAGGCTTCCGCTCACTTGGAAGGCATGCGCGCCAAGGGTTGGGACGTCCTGTTCCTGACCGACCCTGTAGACGAATGGGTGCTCGAGCGCTTGACCGAGTTTGATGGGACCCCCATCAAGCGCCTGGACAAGGGCGATCTGGATTTGGACAGTGACGAGGACAAGAAGGATCTGGAAGAGAAACAGGAAGCCGCCGGCGACCTTTTGAAGAGTATCCAGGAAGGCCTTTCTGAGAGTGTGACCGAGGTTCGCTTCTCGAGCCGTTTGGCCGAGAGTCCCGCCGTCCTCGTGGAAGCTCCTGACTCCATGAGCGCACACCAGGTGCGCATGATGCGACACGCGGGCCAGGATGTTCCTGAACCCAAACGAATTCTCGAATTAAACCCTGAGCACCCGTTGGTACAGGGTCTGCAGAAGTTGCATGGCGTGGATGCCAACTCTCCGCGCATTGCGGACTTTTCCGGACTGCTCTTCGACGGCGCGATGATGCGAGAGGGTGGAGTCCCCAAGGACCCCGTGAAATTCCAACAACTCCTGACCGAGTTGATGGTGGCCTCGCTGAAGGGCTAGGGTTCATCCTACCCTTGTACCCACCCAAAACCTGGGGGCCTAAAAGGCTCCCAGGTTTTGTAATAGGGCCACGAAACTGCCGGTATTGTGGCTGTTGTCCGTGTGGGGGTACTGTAGGGAGATTCGATATTCGCGCAGCATGGTTTCCCAATTCCCCGGCACGCCGCCCGTGGCCAAGCTTCGCTTGAGGTAGCGGTTTTGCAGGGGATCTTGGCCCTCCTCGTGGGTGAGGTGAAATCCGTACTCCAATGGCGGAAGCAAGTACGTGGTGTCCACGTACGGTTCGTGCCCCCCCGGGGGCAGATAGTTCTCTCCCCATTTTTCCACATTGCTATAGGGAACGGTGGCGATCAAGCCCTTGGGTGCGACTGCAAAGCGATTGAAAGGGCCCGCCTGATTGACCGGTCCACCCCAGCGCTGGCCTTGGTAGTGGGTGTAGACCGGGCCAAAGAACATGTACTCCAGGGACTTGTTGTGCAGTTCCGCCAGGGTCTCGAAATTCTCCATGTCCACGTGTCGCAGTACACTCTCGTTGATGCAGCGCATGGAGTGCAACAAGAACATGACCTGGAGGGATTGGCAGCAGTCGAAGCGCCCCTGAAGAAGGTCGCTTTGATTGACGCGTTGGATCAGCCCGCTCGGCATGGACGCGACTTCGAACAATTCCACCACCCTTTGAAACCAGGGTAGAGCGTCCGCGCGCCAGGCCGGTGGGGCGATGCGATAGGCGGCTCCCATGGTGTCGAAGCCCCAGGCCTGATCCCGATCGATGGGGATGCCGTGGTGGGGAGAGGTTTTGGCCCATGTCAGCATGGCTTCCAATGTGACGCCGGCCGACCAGGACTCGCGCACATGGGGTCCCTCGTGGAACATGAGCCGAAAGAGGCTGGCGCAGTGCATCAGGTCATCGCGGGCCAAGCTGTCGTTGGCCAACCAAACCTGAGCCTTGATGTTCTTCGTGTGCCGGATCATGTGTTGCCCGTCATGGGGCATCCACGCGAACATGGCGTCCTTGTTGCGAGGGATGGATCCGTCTGGCTGGTGGGCGGTACCTTGGTCGTAGGGCGGCCTTAGCTTTCGTTTGTGGACCTGGCGCAGTTGCTCGTTTGGTGCGGGGCCGCCCCGGCACACGTATTTGAATTCCGGTGGAACCATGTATCCATTGGTCCGAAAGTCGAAGGGGACGACGCCCTTTTCGTCACGCCAGGCGTGTACGTCCGCCGGGGATCCGTCCTCTTTCCATTGCGCATCCGGCTGTCGGGCGGCGTTCATCCGGTGCAGCAGCTGCAAACGTTCGTAGCCCGCATGGCTGGCGGCCCAGGCGGTTCGGTGGCCCTCCAGGAATCCAATGTCGACTCCGCTCACCATGCCCTGTTGGGGGTCTCCCCGGGGATGGCTCCAGCCCATCACCGCGCCCTGGACAAGATTGCCGTCGGCATTTCCAGAGCGAAGCAGGTGCAGAAGGTGATTGCGCTCCTTGACCAGGCGCCCCTCCACCGCGGTGTAGCCCGTTTGGCCCTGACTCTTGAGGTCGGCGAAGGTAGGGAGCCGGGCATCCTGGGGGAAGTACGAAGCCATGGAGAACCAGGACCAAAGACCGCGCCCCGGGTTGCAGAAAGCCAAACCTTCCACAAACGCTCCGGTCCGCGCAATTTTGGGGCTGCCGGGTCCGCGCAGGGTCAGTCGCCTCAAGAATTGGGATTGGGGCCCCATCATGTGGAGTTTTCCATCCTCGTACGACCGAACCAGGGGGAGCTTGGTCCAGCCCTCCCCATCGGAAACCTGCTTTCCAAGGAACGGGTCGTGTACCGCCAGGTGCGGTTGCCAGCCCCGGGGCAAATGCAGGTCAATGGACTTCCAGTACACCGTACCCACGGGTTCGTTGTACGCGGTGGCTGCTCCGGAAGCTGCGGTCAGCCCATTGTGGAATCGCAGATCCAGGGAGACCAGTTTGGAGGTGTTCCAAGTGCTGAGGTATGCGTGCACACCCATCATGTGGGGGAGGGATTCTCCCTGGCCCGCGGAGAGCTCAGGCATCAGTGCCCCGGACAGCTTCCATTGCCGGCTGGCGTGTCCGGATTTTAGAAGGCTACGGTCCACAACCCCATGGGCCTGCGGGTCCAAATTCAAATCGAAGCGGTATCGATTGCCGAATACGTCTTCGGTGGTGAGGAAGGGGGAGGTGCCTGCTTGCAGCAGCTGTTCTACCCTGGTGTGCACGATGGCCGCACCGGGAATGGGGAAGGAACCGGTAAAGATCTCAAAACGGTGCCGGCTTCCCGCGTGGAGTGGCACCGGCATTTGGAT
>JARGOW010000079.1:0-9506 GCA_029212955.1 Planctomycetota bacterium
GGGCACGTGGGGCGCGATTCCGAGGACTGGGTGTTGGTGCCGATGACCGCAGGAAGTGGGTCCCGCAGGCTCGCCCACCCCCACCGGCGCGACGCGGGAATGGCCTAAGAGCCTCCCCCGTGCCCCAGGATCGGGTGTCCGGGGCTCCCTTCTGCCTCCCATGGCTGGCCAGACCCGCGCCCGGGCCTTATCCTGGAGCCATGATCTGCGTTTCCGCATTGCTATTGGTGGCAGGGCTCGTTCCAGCGCCCACCCAGGACATTTCCCTGGAAGAATTGTTACGCCGGGCCAAGGCGGCCCAGTCCCAGGCCCAAGCTCCTATCCTGGCGGAAGTGCAAGCGGCCTTGGCCCAGCTGGAAGCCCCCGGACTGCGTGAAAACTCCTTGCGCAGCATCGCCCACAACCTGCTGAAACTGGGCCCTGCCGCGGGCCCCTTGCTGGTTCCCGCGCTCAATCCCGGCGACACGGTTCCGGCCCCGTACCAGGAACGCTCGGATCGCATGCTTGTGGTGCTGGCCGGATTTGAGGACCTGGGCACGACACTGGCCCTGCTCGACGTGCTCGAGGACGGCTCCCCCGCCCATTGCCGCGCCGTGCTGAAGGCCCTGCGCACCTCGCCCCACAGGGCCATTGTCGCCGATGCACTGCTACCTTTCATCGCCGATCCCGAACAGGGGGAATTAACCTTCCCCGCCCTGGCCTCGCTCAGCGCATTGGGCGGCAAGGAAGCCGCGCTTTGGCTCGAGCATTGTGCCGAAAGCAAGGACACCAGCGGGGAATTGCTGGCCCTCCAGGCCCTGATCAAGGCTGGCAATCCGAGCCCTGCGGCGCTCGTCCTCAAAAACCTACAACGCAAGGGGCGCTCGGCTGCAGACCAATACTGGGTACTGGAACACACCCTGCGCTACTTCGGAAGCGCGCCCGAATTGCTGGCACAAAACGACGACTTCCGCATTCCACTGCTGGATCTGGCCAATGGCATCCAGGCCACTTCCCGCCAGGGCCAACCCACGGAAAAGCTCGTGAACGGTCGCGCCCTGGCCCTGCAGACCATGCTGGAGATTCGCGACCTCAAACTGGGCGGAGACTTCAAGCGGCAACTTTGGGCTTGGGAGAAGCGCTACCCCAGTGACAACAAGGACATTCTGGCCCTGCTCGCCAAGGGGGGCGATACCAAGGCCAAGCGCGAGTTCCTGGAGAAACTCAACACCCGGGTGAAGACACTCAAGAAAGCGGGTGGGCGCCAATTCGCCAACGCTCTCCTGGTTCGCGGAACCGCCTTGCACCGCATCGCCGACCACCGGAACGCCCAAAGGGATGCGGAGCGCGGTCTGAAGGTATTCGAAGACTTGGGAGACACGGCCCTTCCCGTCGTTAAGAACCTACGCCTGCTCGCCGCGAGATCGGCGGCGGCCGGAGGCCGCTTCCGTGCCGCTGGAGACTTCCTGGAGAAAGCTGGGTTAAGCAGCAAGGAGGCCGCCGCCCTGGCGACCGACCTGGACTTCCGCGAATTTATGCAATCGCGATACTCCGAGATATTGGAGCCCTAAACCTGCGAAATTCGGCCGGCTTCCCCCGTCCTGAATCTATCGCAGCCCGTCGTAAATCCCCGTCATGCGCGCCATGCGCGCGGAGAAGTCGAAGTCCTTCTCGATGCGTGCACGGCCCTGCAGGGCTAGGGTCTGACGCAGGTCCGGGTCCGTGACCAATCTACGCAAGGGGGCCAGCAATTCGGCGTCGGATCCGCTGTCGCACAAGAGGGCTTCGACCCCATCGTCCACGGCCTCCACCACCCCCCCACAGCGCGTGGCCACCATGGGCAATTCCATGGCCAGGGCTTCCAGGATCACGTTGGGCAAGCCTTCGCGCAGGGAGCTGAGCACGTAGATGTCAAAGCGCGAATAGAGCGCGTGTTTGTCGCTTTGGTGCCCCAATAGGGTGAGGGCTTCGGCGTGGCCGCTGGCATCGATCTGGGCTTGCAAGGTCTCCTGTTCGGGACCTTCACCCGCGATCTCAAGGGCGATGTCCTGGCCCTCATCCCGCAGGGTACACACGGCGCGGATCAGGTGATCGAATCCTTTCTCGTGGGCCAAGCGTCCCACCCCACCGATCACCAATCGATTGCGCTGCGACTTCGCATGGGCGGTTCGCCCGTCGGGCCGGAACACATCGGACTCGATGGCGTTGTGGATCAGGGTCAAGCGTTGCGCGGGCACCCGGGCCTTCTTGCACGCTTCGTACAGGTCCCCCGAAACGGCGATCACGTGTTCGTAGCGGCGCAGACACCAGCGGTCGATGCCAAAGTACAACGGCGTTTTCCAGGTCTTGTGTACCCAGCCGTGGGCCGTGCTCACCATGGTCAAAGGGCGGCCCAAGCGCTTGCGCACCAGGATCCCCAACAGGTTGCTCTTGTAGTCATGCCCATGCCAAATCTGCACGTCGTAGCGCTCGCACAGGTGAACAAATTTGGCGATCAAGGAGCGGTCCAGCGCTCCCCCGTCGGGGACTCCGATCAACGGGCACTGCTCCCGTTCGGCCCAATCCAACAACTCTTGAAATCCATCGTCCCCCGCGTCGAACAGGTAGGCGGCGATGCCCCGGTACCCGAGTCGCTCCAGGTGCTCGGGAGAACGCAGGATCGTTTTCTCCGGTCCCCCACCGCGGCCACTCACGCAGCGTGTGTGCAAGACCATGGGGCCACCCTCCGTGGGCGGGGCAATGCGCGGGTCTTGGATCTCGGGGTAGGGATTAGCGGACATGGATAGCTCTCTCCAAAATTTTGGCCTTGGCGCTCCAGGATTCTTGCATCAAGGACTCGCGCGCCAGGGCTTGCCCGGCTGGCAAGGGCGCGGCCGCGCGCTCGAGCACGGCCGCCACGAAGTCCCCGGGGCTATCGGCCAAATCCATGGCCGAACTCCAGTGCAGATTGGCGGGCAAGGAAGTGGCCACGGTGGGTAGACCCGTGGCCAGGTACTCCTTGAGCTTGAGCGGTTGCATGTTGCGCGTGGCTTCGCAATCCCCGTAGGGCATGACCAGCACGTCGGCCTGGGCCGCGCGGGCGGGCAGACGGTCGAAGGGAATGGCACCCTCCCAACGGATTTTCGGATGGCTCCCCAGGCTGGAAGCCACGTTCCCTTTGGGCCCCACGAAACAGAGCTCCGTGTGCTCCGCCAGGGCCAGACAGATCGGTTCGTGCAGTCGTTCGTCCGCGTGGCCCCAAAACAGGGCTTGAGGAGGGTTGCCAGGCGTGTGGCTTCCGCGATCCAATTGCCAACGCACCAGATCCACCCCGTGGGTCAACATAGAGGACCGCACTCCCCGCCCCGCCATTCGTTCGCCCAGCACCTCGGACACCACCAGGACCTCATCCATATGGGGCAACATGTCCAACTCCATTTGGCACAGGGTTTCCCCGTCCAAGCCTGGCCATTCATCCAGGGCATCCACGCAGTAGTACACCCAATGGATGTGCGGGGTGAGCGCGGCCAAGTCGGCCACGATGGGCGCGGTCGTGATCGCAGCCACGGGCGGATCGCTCGGATCCAGGATCGACTGCAATCCCCGGTGCAAAAGTTTGGCGTTCCAACGCCGGCGGCGGGGGCTGGCAAAGCTGGGAATCATGCGCGGATTGTGTACACGCAAGTTTTCATGCAGCTCGATTTTCTCGCCCGGCTCACTCTTGGAACTCGCCATGCTGCGCAACTTCTGGAGACTGCGGCGCATGTCCGCGAGGCTGAAGCTCGGGGTGCGAGTCCCGATGGTTTCCACCCAATCCACCCGATAGCGCGGGAGCAATTGGCTGATCAAATGCTGACAGCTGGATGCGTGGCGGCCCCAATCGTCGGAAAACACGACGATGCGGGGCAGACTGGGGTCGCGCGGGAGGCGGGCGGAAGGGTCGCTCATAGGAAGGCCCCAAACCCGGGGCATGTCGTTATCCTATGTCCGTCGTTCCACGCCCCACAAGCACGCTCCGGAAAGCTCGCCGTCCCAGGTGCCTCTTTCCCAAAGGGTGCAAGCCACCCATGTTTCAAACCAACCGACCCGCCCCTGCTTCCCGCCGCGGCGGATTCCGTTTCCAGACCCTGCGTTCGGGGCTCCTGGTGGCCGCTGCCCTGGGGTGTCTACCCGAGGGTTTGCAACTCAGCGCCCGCGCCCAGGCCTTTCAAGACCGATTTGTCACCTCACCCGGAATGCCGCGCAGCTCCACTTCGAATCTGGAGATCGGCGACATCGCCTTGGATTGGGGTCTGGCCATGGACCTGCGCTCTCCGATCTCCCTCTCGGGTCCCGGACGCAGTGGGGAAATCGACGGGGGTCTGCGCGTCTTTGACCTGGGCCTGGCGGGGACCATCAACCGGGATCTTTGGGCCTTTGCCCTGGTCGAAGGGAATTCCGACGAGCTGAGTTTGCAACACGCTGCCCTGGTTTACGAAGGACTGTCCAGCTCCTCCTACCTGCGCCTGGGGGTGCTGCCCCTCGACTTCGGCAAACAGATGCAAGCACGCCCCTACGAATTGCCCTACCCCGAGCGGCCCGGAGTCCTGCGCGCCTACCTGGGGGATCAGGTCCTCGGAACGGGGATCAGCTATGGCGATGTGTTTGCCACGGGGGATCATTCCACCGTGCGCACGTCCCTGGGGCTTTTCACCCAAACCGAGCGCAGGGAATCCAGTCTTGATGGGCGCGCACTCTCCCTTCCCGGCCTCGAGGTCACAGATGGCCCGCGCATGCACGAATTGGCCATCAACGCACGTTTGACGGGTCTCATGGATGTGGGTCCCGAGGGTGTTTTGCAATGGGGGTTTTCCGCCCACTCCATGCCTGACTTTTCCGTGGCACTGACCGCCAACGATGGCACGGATCTGGCCGCCCAGCACCTGGACCATTGGGTTTATGGCATGGATTTCAGTTTCGGCTGGAGCGATGAAACCGAAGGACCTTCCTGGTCCGCCGGCTGGGAGGGCTTGATCGCCGACGGCCAGGTGGGAGCCCGCGCCCTCGGCGCGGGCCCGGCGACCTTGGAGATTTTCGAGGACCGTGTGTATGGGCACTATCTATGGCTGGAGAGGCAAACCCGATCGGGTCGGGCCCTGGGCCTCCTGTACTCGGACTTTGAGCGCACCATGCCCGGCACACCCCAGGAGCGTGAGGTCAGCCTCTATTTCTCGCGCCCCCTGGGCGACCGGTCCACCCTACGATTCCAATTGAGCCACAGGGATGCCCAGGGAGAGCGCGCCAGCGAACGGGCGTTGGTGCAATGGACCGCCCAGATCGGAAGGCTCGGTCACGCCGTGGATTGGTAGTCGTACGGGGCCTCCCCAGACCTCCGGGGCAGCGAACGCCTCCCGGGGGACGCTCCAAGTAACCCGAAGCGGGAATTTCACCCATTTCTAGGTTCTGTCCATTCCCCGGGCGCAATCCTTGCCCAAAAATACTGATTCATTCACCGGGGGTTGATCTCGGATGAATGGACTCCGCCCGTGCAAACTCCCCCCTACCAAATCACCAGCCCCCATCCCACGGGCGACGGACCCCAAACGCTCCTGCCCCACCAGGAGCGCATCCCTTCCCTACGCCTGAAACGGGGCCGGTACGAAATGTACTTTGCGCGGACCGTGGAGGAGCGCGAAGCCATCCAACGCCTGCGCTTTGAAGTGTTTTGCCTGGAGCTCGGAGAGGGTCTGCACGATGCCGTGAGCACGGGACTGGACCGGGATCCCTTCGACGATCCCTGCCAGCACTTGATCGTGTACGACAACAAGGGCGATCAAATGGTGGGCACCTACCGCATGCAAACCTGGGATTGTGCCCAGGAAGGTCTGGGGTTCTACACGGACCAGGAATTTGACCTGGGTTTGCTGGGGACCCGGTTCGGCCGGGAAAACGTGGAGCTGGGTCGGGCTTGCGTGGCCAAGGAACATCGGGGCCGCGCTGTTCTCTTGCTCCTTTGGCAGGGTTTGATGGGATATCTGGACTTCCACGGCAAGGGCGGATTTTTTGGATGCAGCTCCCTCACCAGCCAGGACATGGACGAGGGACTTCGGCTCTACGCCCAACTGCAACGGGCCGGCCACATTCACCCCGAATTGCGCACGGTCCCCCGGCCGAATTGGACCTGCAAGGCGAGTGGTTCCAAGGGCAGCAAGGTGGCGATTCCCAAGCTCTTCCGCTCCTACCTGCGCCAGGGGGCCATGATCCTTTCGCCCCCCGCCATCGATCGCGAATTCGGAACCATCGACTTCTTGACCTTCGTACAAGTAGACTCTGGACACAAAGAACGTTTCGACCCGACGGTGTAGGGTCGCTTCGCTGGGCGACTTCCCCATGGCCTTCCTCCGCGCACTCATTCGAATCCCCCTGCTGGCGCTCGTCGTGCTGGTGTTGCTGCTCCCCCTGTGGGTTGGCCGCGCACTTTCAGCCCTAGGCCATACGGGATTGGGTTCCAAGGTTTCACGCTTTGCCATCACCCGTTGGGCGCGCTGGAGCTGCGCCATCCTCGGTGTGCGGATTACCCACGAAGGACCGGTGCCCGCGCCCCCCTTTTTCCTGGTGGCCAACCATCTGTCCTACATGGACATTTTGATCTTGCACGCCACCGTGCGGGGACACTTCCTGTCCAAGTCCGAAATCGGGAGTTGGCCCATCGCCGGTCGCCTGGCCAAATGGGCCGGCACCTTGTTTATCGACCGTAGCAAACGCCGGGATGTTTCGCGCTCCCTGCCCGAATTGCAGGAGACCCTGCGTGGCGGCGAAGGTGTGATCCTCTTCCCCGAAGGCACTTCCACCGCGGGCTCCACGGTGCACCATTTCCACCCGTCCCTGCTGCAAGCGCCCCTTACCCTGGAGATGGGAACCCACGTGGCCAGCCTGCACTACTCGACTCGCAGCGAGACCAAGCCTGCCCACATGCATGTGTGCTGGTGGGGTGATATGCCCTTCGGTACGCACTTCTTGAAGCTGTTGACCCTGCCGCGGATCGATGCTCACATCCACTTCCATGGGGATACCTTCCATGGGGATGATCGCAAGGCCCTGGCACAAAGCGCGCGCGATGGGGTGCTCGATCTATTCCGGCCCAGCGCGCCCGAGTCCTTCGTCTACCCCGAATCCCATCCCACCCAGGCTCGCTGATCGAAGCCCAAGCGAATTCACCGGCGCCCTTGCCCCAATCCCGCTGGAGTCGATTCCCCTGGGCCGGAGCGCTGGCCTTTTGGTGCCTGCTGCTTGGGGGGTCGTGGGTGTGGCAGGCCATGGCCCAGCCGGAGGGCATTCCCGAGGGCGCACAAAGGTATGAATTGCAATCCGTCCCTGGGGACCCCGAAACTTCCCTGACGGTTCCTTTGGACGTGTGGGAGCATGGCCCACCGGCTGCACCAGCGATCCTATTGCTGCACGGCAGCCCCGGACACCACGGCAATTTCGACGCCATGCTGCCCCACCTGGAAAAGGACTATCGGGTGCTGGTACCCGACCTGCCCGGCTTTGGCGTGAGCTCCCAGCGGCTCCCCGATTACAGCCCGCAGTCCCATGCCGAGTACCTGGTGCAGTGGCTGCGGGGGATAGACGCAAGGGGCCTGCATGTGGTGGGCCATTCCATGGGCGGTGCGGTGGCGTTGCGCATGCAAGCCATGGCCCCGGAACAGGTGGCTTCCATCACCCTCATGTCTTCGCTGGGTGTGGAGGAATTGGAGTTGTTGGGTGACCCCACGCTCAACAAGGGTTTGCACGCCGTTCTATTGGGATGCGTCCATGCTCTCGATTACGCCCTGCCCCACTTCGGCGCCCTGCATTCCTTCCCAATCAATCGGCCCCACGCGCGCAATTTCTTTGACGACGACCAATCCGAATTGCGCGGTCTCATGGAGCGGGTCGAAGTTCCGTTCATGATTTTGCATGGGGCCCATGACCTCCAGGTGCCCCTGGTGGCGGCCCGCGAACACGAACGAATCGTGCCCCAAGCCAGAATGCATGTGTTCGAAGACCGCGGGCACTTTTTGCCCTGGCAGGAACCCGGTGAGGTCTCGTCGTACATTCGCGAATTCCTCGAAGATGTGGAAGCGGGAGCGGCCACCGACAGAATGCGGGCCGACCCCGCACGCATTGCCGCGTCCCGCACTCCCTTCGACCCCGCCAGCATTCCACCGGCCGAGGGCTTGACCCTGGCCGTGCTCATGATCCTGCTGGCCCTGGCAACATTGATCACCGAAGACCTGACCTGCTTGCTGGCGGGTTGGTTGGTTTCCCTGGGGCGGCTGTCGTTTCCCAGTGCCACCCTGGCCTGCTTCGCGGGGATTTTGATCGGCGACTTGATGCTCTACTTGGTGGGGCGAGTGGCGGGCCGCCCGGCCCTGCGGCGGCGCCCGCTCACATGGTTCGTGAAGGCAGAATCCCTGGACAAGGCCTCCCATTGGATGCAAACCCGCGGGGCCAGCGTGATCTTTCTTTCGCGCTTCACTCCGGGGTTGCGCTTGCCCACCTATCTTTTGGCTGGGGCATTGCACACGCGGTTCTTGGCATTTGCCGGCTATTTCGCGCTGGCTTGCGCCATCTGGACCCCGGTACTGGTGGGACTATCCGCATTCTTCGGCGAGCACTTTTCCCCGGCGAATGGCTCCATAGGCGACTCCCTTTGGAAGGTGATCCCCGCCTTCCTCGGCCTTTGGATTCTGGTGCGCAAATTGATTTTGCCCGCATGCACCTGGCGTGGGCGACGGCTCCTGGTGGGAAGTTTCCGCCGCCTCACCCACTTTGAATTTTGGCACCCGGTGGTCATTTACGGCCCTCTGATCCCCTACCTCCTGTGGCAGGCGATACGCCACCGGAGTCTTGCGCCTTTCAGCGCCACCAACCCTGGCATGCTCGGGTCCGGATTCGCGGGCGAGTCCAAGGGGGATATTCTAGATGCGTTCGGGGACGACGATCGCATCCCGGCCTACCTACGCCTACCCGCCTCCGAATCCGCTGCCATGCACTTTGACCGGGTTGTGGCCTGGCAGGTCGAACAATCGCAGACCTGGCCCATCGTGATCAAGCCCGACGTGGGCGAACGGGGTAAGGGCGTTCACATCGTGCGCGGCCCGGACCAATTGCGCTCCGTCCTCGGGGGCCCCGGCGCGCCATGGATCGCCCAGGAGTTTATCCAAGGCCAGGAGTTTGGTGTTTTCTTCCTGCGTGACCCCGAAAGCGGAGCCACCCGCTTGACCTCGATCACAGAAAAGCAGTTGCCCACGGTGGTCGGTGACGGTTCGAGCACCCTAGGTGAGTTGGTGCTCCGGGATCCCCGCGCGGTAACCATGGCCGACGTCTACGAAAGCGGCCTGGGCGAACGCTGGTCCCTGGTACCCACCGCCGACGAAGTGGTTCGCCTGGTCGAAGTGGGCACCCATAGCCGGGGCGCGATTTTCTTGGACGGGGAGCGCTGGAACAGCCCAGCCCTCCTGGAAGCTGTGGAGGCTTTGAGCCAGCGATTTCCGCCGCTCCCTGGAACTCCGCCGCATCTTTGC
>JARGOW010000079.1:9516-10494 GCA_029212955.1 Planctomycetota bacterium
GGGGCGTTACGACTTGATGGTTCCCAACGGGGAAGACCTGCGCAGGGGGCGCAACCTGTCGGTCATCGAATTGAATGGCATCACCTCCGAGCCCACCCACATCTACGACCCTAAGCACGGCCCCATCTTTGGATGGCTTGCCCTCGGTCGCCAATGGCGAGATGCTTTTGCCATCGGAGCGCGCAATGGGCGGGCCGGAGCTCCCACCATGGGGCTATTCGCACTGCTCCGGCTTTGGCGCCGCCACAGGTAGGCGGGGATTGGGGTTGCGCCTCCAAAAGCGATCCAGCGGCGGGGCCCAGCAGGAATTCCACCCCCCTCCCCAGATTTGCCCGGGAAAAAGTGCCACCCGGTTGGTCCCCACCAGTCCTTGCCCTGGGCCGACCCGGTCCAGGCCCCTTGGGCGGACTTGGCCCGGCTAGGGCACCCGCGTGAGCGCCTGGCTGGACTTATGGAAGACCCACGTCATTCTCAATATGCGTCACCAACAGGGCCTGCCCTAACGGCAAAGATACCTATATATGCGCACGATCTGATATAGATCAGGCCCTCTGCCGCACCCGGATATCCACTTCCTCCTTCGCCCTGCAAGCTTCACAACCGCCGCTCTCCCGGCGGGGCTCTCTCCCGCAGGTGCACTCCAAGGGAAAACATCCTATGCACGACACAATTACGCCTGTGGCCTTTGGCCGCGGGGCGAGGGGACTTATGACCAGCCGATTCATGGCCGTGGCGATTGCCATGGTCTGTTTCGCAGGGTTGGGTCATGCCCAGCAACACAAGGCTTCCCACGTCACGCTGGGACCGAGTGTACGCAACGCCCCCCCCGGCGCGGTGGCACGTTTCACCCACAACGCGCCCACCCGAACGACGTACAAGCTGCACGGTACCCTTCCCATTCCCCACGGAACCTGGGACGGCGATCGCGACCACCCGACCCTCGCGGTGGTGAGTTACGACGGCACCTTGGCCCACACC
>JARGOW010000080.1 GCA_029212955.1 Planctomycetota bacterium
AGGTGGGTTCGACCAGGAAGCTGCGCATGTCGCAAAGGACGAAGATACCGGCCTCGGCCTGAATCGCTGGGATACCCGCCTCTTGCAAGGCCGTGACTACGCGTTCATAGGTTGATCCAAGGGTTTGCCTTAGCTCCGTGCAGTAATTGTCGATCCAGGGATCGTCCGAGATCATCTGACCGAGCATCCATTGGGTGTGCCCGGACACGGCACTCCAGTAGGCCAAACCGTTCACGGCGGCGAGCAATTCTTGGTTTTCGCTCACCAGCACGCCGCAGCGTAGGCCACTCGCGCCAAAGTCCTTGCTGAACGCCCAAACGATGTGCACGTGCTCACCCAGGGAGGGTCGTACCGAGGCAACGCTCGTGAAGGGTGTGCTGCCAAAAACCGATAGCGCGTAAATCTCATCAAAGACCACGTGCAGGCCGTGGGTTTCAGCCCACTGCAGCACGGTTTCGATTTGATGGGGGGAAGCGATGCTGCCCCGCGGATTGTCGGGGTTGGTGAAGAGAAGGGCTTTGACCGGCCGCTTGGCTACTCTAAGGGCTTCGTCGAGACGTTCGATGGTGAGTTCGAAACCCTCCTCGCTACGGCAGTGAACAGGGATGATGTGCAATTCGTCTCGTGACTCCAGGTCGGTCCAAAACCCCGCGTAGCTAGGTGTGGGGATGAGAACCGCATCACCGGGGTCGCCAAGTGCGTAGAACACTTGCTCCAGAACCGTGCCTGCCCCTGCGAGCACGGCGATCTGGTCGGCGGAGAAACGACGACCGAGGAACGCCCTGTCCATGAACGAACCCAACTCATCCCGGAAACGTTCCGCACCCACCATGGAATCGTAACCCAGCACTTGAGCAGGGGCGGTGGGCGCGGCGTCGAGACGCGCGAGGACCCGGTCCTTCAAAAGGCTGTTTTCCGCGATGCACAAGGGCACGTATTCCGAACAGCCATCCATGCTGTTAGTGCTCCCTTGGCTCCCATCGACCCGGGCAAAGTGCTCCAGGATGTAGTCGGCCATCGGGGGCTGGGTGGCGAGCCGGGCGCCCCGGAGTGAGAGGGTCGATTGGGAAGGTGATTCCATGGCTCGACGATACCCCCTGTGTCGCGTACTCGAAACCCTGGCGCAAACTCGGAGGCTCGCAGGGGTTGAATTGGGACCCCAAGCCCGGGCGTGACTCTGGTCGCGCGCCCCTGCCGCCGAGCCGTTCCGTCCAAAAAACTCAAATTGCCGTGTAAGAAACGGGCGGGCCGGAGGAGTTGATAAGGTAAACGCACCTACCGGCCACCTAGAAACCATGCCTGACATTCCCCAAACACGCCAAAGCCTACTTTTAGAGCTGGGACGTAAAAGTGAATCGGCATGGGTCGAATTCTTGCAAGTCTATGAGGGGGCCATCTTCCGGATGTGCCGCTCCAAGGGATTGCAGGACGCGGATGCGCAGGATGTGACCCAAGAGGTGCTCGCTGCGGTCCATGCGCGGGTGGCCACTTGGGACTCGGACCCGGATCAAGGCAGCTTTCGTGGTTGGTTGATGCGGGTGGCGCGCAACATCTCGATCGATTCGGTAACGAATCGAGCGAGGCGCAGCGCGGGCCATGGAAGTGGCGATAGCCGGGTGGAGCAAATGTTGAATGAAGCACCGGATCCATGGCAGGAAGATGGTTCCATATTCGATCTCGAATACAGTCGTTCCATGTTCGCGTGGGCTGGAGAAGCCGTGCGCGGTGAAGTCCGGTCTACGACTTGGAAAGCCTTTCAATTGACCAGCGTGCAAGGCCTTAGTGCCGAAGATGCGGCAGCCCAGTTGGGCCTCACCGTAGGCAGCGTTTACACGGCGAAGTGCAGGGTCGTCGCTCGAATTCGAGCGAAAATCATCCAGCTCGAAGGCGGACCAAGCGGTCCCGCTTAGCCATCTATTCCGCGAACCCCTACGCAAACCAAACTACCATGGCACCTTCAACACCGTGTTTTGATCACGAACTGCTTCATAGCTATCTCACCGAGGAACTGGACGAATCGCACGAGGACAGAGTGCAGGAGCATCTTGAGAATTGTTCTGTTTGCCGGAAAGCCCTCGAGGAAGTGGCCGGGAGTTCCGAGCTTTGGTCTGAGGTTCGTGCGCACATGGCGGACATTCCGAGTGCGGAGGAAAGTGCTCCGGATGAAATGCTGGAATTGGTCGCCCTACTCGATCGTTCGGACGATCCGCACAAGCTGGGCCGCATCGGCTCCTATGAAATTTGTGGACTGATCGGACGGGGCACCACAGGGTTGGTTCTCAAAGCCCTTGAATCAAGACTCAATCGCTTTGTTGCCATCAAACTCATGTCGCCCGCGTACCAGGTGAACGGGTCCGCCCGCCGTCGTTTTGAGCGTGAAGGCCGAGCGGTCGCAGCCGTATCCCACGAACATGTCGTTCCAATTCATGCGGTGGACGATCACCGGGGTCTGCCCTACATCGTGATGAAATACATCCCGGGCCTTTCCTTGGCGCAGCGCATCGAAAGGGACGGGCCACTGGATTCTTATGAGGTCGCCCGAGTGGGATTGCAGGTGGCTCAAGGGCTGGCGGCGGCCCACGGTCAAGGCATTGTGCACCGCGACGTCAAGCCCGCCAATGTCATTCTCGAAGACACCGTGGAACGCGCCATGGTGACCGACTTCGGACTCGCACGAGTGGCGGACGAAGCCTCCATGACCCACAGCGGAACGATCTCGGGGACTCCCCACTACATGTCGCCCGAGCAGGCGCGGGGAGATTTGGTTGACTCTCGATCGGACCTCTTCAGCCTGGGTAGTTTGCTTTACGCAGCATGCACGGGGAGGCCACCCTTTCGCGCCGAGAATGTTTTCGGCGTCATCCATCGCGTTTGCAAAACAGAGGCGCGCTCGATTCGGGATATCAACCCGGCCATAGACCCGATCCTTGTGGCCTTGATCGAAAAGTTGATGGCAAAGCCACCCCAAGAGCGTTTTTCCTCGGCGGAAACGGTGGGGGAGGCCTGAGCGTCGGAGTTGGCTTACATGCAAAACCCGTGTGCTGAGTCGGTCCCTGTTCGGGCTTGGCTGCCAGCGCAGGTTTCGGTACCAGGTACTCTTCCCCGGGCGCTAAAGCGCGCCTTGGCACCGGCGTTGGCGGCCGGAATCCTTGGTTTGGGGGTGTGGGGGTTCAGGTCTCTTGGCTCGGAGGAATCCCAGAGCGCTGACACCGACCATTCGGCAGTCCAGGCAGCCCTCTTTCCCAGCCTCGGTAGCTTCCGCTTTGAAGACCCAGCGGGACAAGTGAATCCCGCGCAAGTAACCACGGACCTGGGAGACGGTTGGCAGGGGCTTGAAGTGCAATCGGGTGAGGGAACTCGAATGCTCTTTGGGCAAAGCGTTGTGCACAGGTTTTCAGCGACGGAGTTGCGCGCATTGAAAATGGATCTGAGCCTCGGCGACGTGTCCATCAAGGCTGGTAACGTGGATTCCATCGTTGTTACCGTTCAGAGCCAATGGGCCACCGCAGACTTGGCCGGTGCCAAGGAAGTAGCCTCCGGGGTCTCACCCGTCGTGGAGACTGCCCAAAGCGGATTGCAATGGAGCGATGGGTGGAGCTCCTTACCCAACCCTGCGCTTCTAGCGGGCGTGGAGTACCGGGTAGAGGTCCCCGAATCAATGGAAACCGAGATCCGAACCCTGGATGGATCGATCACGATTGCGGGCATCGGCGGAAATGCGTCCGTGGAAGCCAACGGTCGAATCGTCATTGGCCAGATGGGTGGAGCCATCGAAGCGAGGTCCAACGGTGGAAACATCACCATGGTTTCGGGCAACGATCAAAAGGCGGATCTGTTGACGATCGGTGGGGATATTTGGGTGGCCAATTCGGGCGGCGGAGTGCGAGCCCGCGCGTCCGATGGGGACGTCTACCTGGGACGGTCCACAGGCAATCTCTTCGCCCAGGTTTCTGGTGGCGACATTTATGTGAGTGAAATTGGGGGCCCCGCGGGTGGACACACTTCGGGAGGCAATGTCTATATGCTCCTGAATGATTCACCCGCCGGTGACTCGAACTTTAGCTCTGCAGGGGGGTCGGTGTTTGTGCGAGTCCGAGAGGGCATTGCGGGAACGATTCAAACCCGAGCTCCGCTCCAGTCCACGTTGGAGTTTCAGGAGTTGCCTTCCACACAAGGAGGCAAACCCTTCTCCCAATGCGATTTGAATGGGGGTGGAGCCCTATTGCAGTACGTCTGCTCATCGGGCGTTTTGAACATTGAATTCACAGACCCCAACAGCAAAGGCGATGCGCGATTGACCGGTTTGGACCCGCTCGGTGCCGGGGCGTCTGCAGCGGCATCGGGAGGCAAAGGGCAAGCGGCCTCCAAAGGCCTGCTAGACCCCGCGGAATCTTCGGAGTCGGCGCGCGGTTTGGGTGGTTCTACGGCGACATCGAAGGGCCACGCATCGAGCGCCAAGGGCCTGGACTCGAGTCCAGGGGGGGAAGGCTCCGCAAGTGGCCCGAGCACCGGGGGTGGTTTGTCAGGGTCTGGTGTGGCTTCCGGCCCGGCCAGCGGCCCCAGCCTGGGCGGTAGCGGAAGCGCTTCTGGCCAAGCGTCTCCCGGGTTGTCGGCAGTAGCCCTTGAACGCACCAGCGGCGCACCGCGTGCAGGAGCGCTCGCAACTGTGCTTCTGGAGAACCCCGTAGGCAACATCGACGGCTACACCTTGTACCTACCGCGTTCCTTCGATGAGCGAGATGGACCCTTTCCGATCCTGGTTTACCTGCAAGGTGCCTATGGGGTTGGTGGACGGGTGAGCGATCTCAACAATTGGGGGTTGGCGCGTTTGTTGAGGGATGAAACCGACATGGGTTTGGAGCGCAATCGCTTGCTGTTGGACGAATTTATCGTGGTCTCGTTGCATATTCAGAGTGGTGACTACCACGAGCATCCCACAATTGTTGACGACATACTCAAGCGCATGGTCACCCAGTACAAGGGCGATGCGGATCGTATCTCGGTGACAGGCTTGAGCCGCGGCGGCCATGGGACCTGGGGGATGGCAGCTGAGTTGCCCGGTCGCTTTGCTGCCATCGCGCCGGTTGGAGGGCACGCTGGTGACATGGACGACTTCAAAAAGGTTCAGAACACGGCTGTTTGGATCGCGCACAATCGCGACGACATTACGGTTCGATTTGAAAATGCCGATCAAGCTATGAAGCAAATCGAGGGCATCACGGGAAAGTCGTTCACCGAACTTACGCCCGCGCAGGTGCCCACTTCCGATTACCTTTCGCAGCAGTTCCTTTTGACCTCGTCCGCGAACGGGGGGCACGACGCCTGGACAGATCTCTACACAAGCGCGGAATTCTACAAGTGGTTGCTAGCGCAGAAACGGGCGGTAGAGGCGGAATAGGATTCCGGAACCACGGCCTGGAATTCCCTTCTTGATGGCGGATGGAGCTATCACGATCTCGGAGATCATCGAAGCCAAGTGGTTCCGTCGAGGCTTCCCGGGCATTTTTGAAGGGGTTGGCCTCGACCCACTCGTTAGAAATCACACCTCAAAAAACAACGACCCCCCGGGTTCCTAGCGGAGCCCGGGGGGTCGTTTTCTTAGGTGGGCCTCTTGTGGCCTCGGTGGGACCTTAGAACGTCACGCTGAGTCCGTTGGTGAAGTTCGAGGAACCCACACCGGCGGGTGTGTCGCGGTACCAGGCTTGGAAGTGCCAGGTGTCGCCCGCCATGATCGGTACGGGGACGCTGTCGGGGATCGTGCTGGGCACGTCGTAGCCGAAGCCGGTGGTGGAGGTGCCTGCGGCATTGATCATGGTTCCGGAGGCGTCGAAGCCGCCGATGGAGTTCATGTCCGTACCGGCCACGTTGAAGCGGAAGAACTGAGCGGTGGCGGTGCCGACCAAACAGAACGTACCATTGCTGACGGGGACACCCATGGTGGCTTCATTGCCACACAGGAAGTAGGCCAGTTGGCCCGGAACACCGTCGTTGATTTCCAGGTGCAGGTCGCTGCCCACGCCCGAGCCAAAAGCGCCAGTCAGGACGGCCGAGAGGCCAGCGGAGTTGATGCCGTTGGGGTCGCAGAAGGGGGTGCCCGTGCCGCCACTGGTGCCCCATTCAACGATGAAGGAGTCCGTGGCAAGGTGGTTGAGCTCCGCGTCGTTCCACTCGCCCGAGCCAAACATTTCGGCGTAGTCCTCGGCGCCGCCGCTGCCGCTGATGTTGTTCGGTTCACCGGCTGCCCAGTTCAGGTAGGTGGCGGGCTCGCCCGTGACCCATTCCCAGCCGATTCCAGGCTCGGAGTAACCCGGGGCGTTCACATTGTGAAACAAACCAATCCAGGGGCGAGAGACGGGCAGGTTGGCGAGGGCCCAGTCGACTTCCGCTTGATCGGAGAAGGTGACCAGGTGGCCCGGCTGACCGTTCAGCATCATGTTGGCGGCGGCATCCTTTGCAGCCAGCCAATCCATTTGGCCGGAAATGACCTTGTAAGAGTGGCCGTTGGCCGGGTTCACAACGGGAATGTCGGGGATGATGTCAAAGGTTCCGGTCGCACCGGGCACGGTGTTGTAGGTGCCCACTCGGATGAGGTAGGTGGTACCCGACACCGCATTGAACGTGAGTTCGCTTTGCAAGCTACAACTGTCGTCGTTGCAGGCTAACTCCAGTCCACCGCAACTGTCATAGACAGCCAGTTTGGTGTCGTGGGCGGCACCTCCGCACAGGGAGATGATGTGGTCGACAGATTGACCGGCGGTCCATGAAAACCAGACATCAAAATTGAGGGTGCCGCAGGCGGAAGCATCCAAACTTTCTGAGGCCAGGGTTTGATCGAAGGCATGGGGGCCATTGCCCATGATGGCGGTGGCGGCGGCACATTCGTCGCCGCCTTGGGCGAAGCCGGGGGAGGCGGCGACACCCGCGAAGAGAAGCGTGGAGAGCCAGAATGAATTGCGCATGTTGCTATTCCGAAGGAGGAGGGGTTGGAGAACCGGGAGATGGAGCCTGGCCTCAGAATGCGTCTTCTTAAGGCCAGCCGAATCATAGCAAGGGATGTGGATCGTGAGGTCTTGGCGGAGCCCATGCCTCGAAACCATTACATAAGTCCTTGTGAGGGCTTCCAGATTGCGCCTGGGCCCCCAAGGTTGGGTCCAGGCCGTGGACTCTTAGAGAGGTCTTCACGCTCCCCCACATGCTGCCCGGTGAACCTCGGTCCCCGGCAGGCCCCTTTACTCTGGGTCTCAGAGCTTGTGTTCGTACCGGATCACCTGGAGCAATCCCCCGCAGGCGTCCTCGAGCATGGACCAAACCTTCTCAAAGGTCACATCGCCGTAGTAAGGGTCGGGGACGGGTACGGCCCGCCCTCCAGCGGAATGGGTCATCATGAGCGAGAGTTTGCCCCGATATTCTTCTGGGCAATCCGCGATCAAATCGTCCAAGTTGGATTCGTCCATGGCCACCAAGTAATCAAAATTGCGATAGTCGTTGGGGGTGACCAGGCGTGCCCTCAAATCGTCGAGTTCAATCCCGTGGGCGCGGGCGGTTTGCTGGGCCCGGCGATCCGGTGCTTTGCCCACCTGGAATGGGATTGAGCCGGCCGAGTCGACGTCGATGGAATCCTGCAAGCCCGCTGCGACGACCCGGGAGCGGAATATGCCCTCGGCGCTGGGGGAGCGGCAGATGTTGCCGAGGCATACGAAGAGAACTCTAACTTTGAGTGCGGACATGGTCGACCGGTTTGGTTTGCGGGTTTGTTGATGCCGATTGGGGGCCTTGATAGTAGCGTGGGGGAGCATCATGACATCCGCCTATCATCCCGTTCTCCTGCAGCCGCCCGGCGCCGTCGTGCTCGACCTGTCCGGGGAACAACCCCAAATGGCCTCCTCCGTTTGGAGCATCGGCAAGTACGACGAATTGCGCCCTGGTTTGTATACGACGGATCTATTCGAAGGTTCACGGCACCTGCACGTGGGAGTGGATTTGGGAGGTCCGGTCGGTTCAGCCGTGCACGCCTTTGCATCGGGTACAGTCTTGTTTCAGGGCTACAACCCTGCGGACGGGGATTATGGGCATGTGATCGTGACCGAGCATCGGATCGAGGGCGAAGCCCGGTGGGCGCTCCACGGACACCTGAGTGCCCACAGTCTGACCCAGCACAAGGTCGGCGATCGATTTGAAGCGGGGGATGTGCTGGGCTGGTTGGGCGCACACCACGAAAACGGTGGTTGGCCCCCACACGTGCATTTCCAGTTGTCACGGGTGCGACCCGATACCCACGACATGCCTGGCGCGGTGGATCCCACCGAGCGTGAGGCCATGCTTCAGCAATTTCCGGATCCCCGCAGCGTTTTAGGACCGCTCTGGTAAGAGCTGCGCGTGGATTCGTGTGCATTTGACTGAATTGCGCAAATTGGAGTCGTCCGCCAGCGTAATGTCGGGTTCGGGCGAGAGCCCATCCATACATCCTCCCACCCCCTTAGATAGAAACGAAACCAAACCAAACCATGTTCTTTCTCAACGCTTCCACAGTCGTGGCCGGAACCCTTTTGTTGGCAGTCTCCCCCATGGCGGAGACCTTGCAGTTCACGCCGAAGGCGAGCACGACCCTCGTGCGCACCCTGGATCTCAAAACGTCCATGACCGTGGAAACGGCGACCATCATGTTCATGGACCAGGAGGTTGAAGCCGGCTCGGGTCTGGTCAATTCCGGAACCCGTCAGGTGAGAATCGTGGATGAGTTGGGCAAGGTGGAAGACGGCCTGGTCCTCGATTTCGTCCGCACCTACGAGGGAATCTTGGAAGAAAGCACCTCCGAGGGAGCTGGCGAAGGTGTGGAGGTCAGAGGTGCGGATGGGGAAGCCTCCGATCTCGAAGGCCAGAAAGTCAAATTCACCTGGGACGCTGAGGAAGACGACTACGTGGCGGAATACGTGGGTGAAGAGGACCATGGGGAGGACGAATGGTTGGGTGAGTTGACCGCTTCCTTGGACATGGTGAATTGGCTGCCCGACGATGAGGTGGAAGTGGGCGGCAAGTGGGAAATCAGTCTGGACGAGTTGGCTCCCGTCCTCTGGTATGGGGGTCGGCTCTACCCAATTCAGCCCGACAGCGACGGCGGCGGTCGTGAGGGAATGGTCGCTATCACCGTGCCGAACTTTGGCGATACCCACGTGTTGAGTGGATCCGATGGGCAGATTCGATTGACCCTTGAACGCGTAGAAGAGGAAGGGGGAGGCCGGATTGCCTTCGTAACCTTCGAGCTTGCTGGTACCGTGGATCAGAATTTGGCTGATGCGGCCACAGCGATCAACGAAGCCAAGGGGGATGCGCAAGTGTTCGATGCGGCGGACCAGAGCATCGACATGACAGGTTCGGGAGAGCTGCGCTGGAACTTGGAGACCGGGCAATTGGTTTCCTTGACGCTCGACGTGGAGCAGGAGATTGAAGAGAACGCGGAGTGGTCCACCAGCGCGCACGGCATGGACTTGGATATCTCATTCAACTCATCCAAGAACCAGAGCTACCAGATCGAATTGGGCTACGAGCAAGGCGAAAGCGACAAGTAAGCTCAGCCAGGTTTTCAACAAAAGGTCCTACCCGGTGCGGGTGGGGCCTTTTTTTTGGGCAGAACGATCGCAGGGCTGACTTTGCGCTCCCCATCTTGAGGGGGCGCATCCGTCCGTTTGGGCGACGCAGGCTACGATTTTCGGATCAAAAAAGAAGATTTTGGCGTGGGTTTTGATGACGGTTGTGACACTCCTACCGGAGCCAAAATGGATCTGGACGAACTCGTAGAACACTTTAGGGGGCCCCTTACCGGGTTGATTGCCTCGTGGGGAGTACCCCCCGCTGACGCCATCGAGCTTTGCATGGACACCTTCGCGGAGGGCTACCTGGTCCGGGAAAAATTCCGGGGAGATTGGGGTGAGTTGGCCTCCACCGGAGCCTGGCTGCGCGGCATCGCCTACAACCTGTTTCGCGCCTACCGCAGGCGCGTGTCCGCCCCCATGGAGGCCCTGGGTGAGCGCGATTTGCCCGGGCCCTCGGACCCGGGTGAGGGAACAGAAACCTCCCGAGCAGATCAGGTCCGATGGGCCATGGACGCTTTGAAGGGGGACTACCGAACGGTGCTGTACATGCGCTATGTGGAGAACAGCGGCCTGGCGGAAATTGCGGGCTTGCTCGAGGTTTCAGAGCGTGCCGTGGAGGGGCGGTTGTATCGGGCGCGTAAGGCCTTGGCCGAGCAATTGGGTGGGCTGGTTTCAGAGTCAAAAACCATGGCGGGCGAGTCC
>JARGOW010000081.1 GCA_029212955.1 Planctomycetota bacterium
GGTTGGTCTTGGGATCAAAAATAAGCGCGCCCCGACGGAATGCCGGTGACGCGCTCTTTGCTTTGGATGGAGAGTGACTACTCGGCCGGCTGCATTTCCTTGAGGAAGGTGTCCGCTTCGTCGATGGAGAGCTGCATGGAGCGGATCAGCTCGGCCACGTCGCCTTCGATTTCAACCGCCGTGCCCTTGAGGCTGGAGATGGCCTCAGCATTCAGGTTGTGCTTGAGGAACAGCACGTGGTTGTTGAAGGACTCGAGAACCGGGGTCATTTTTTTCTCGGCTGCGTGCATGGCTTTGAGCACGTTGTCGTAGCGCTTGAGGGCATTGTTGCGCAGGCCCATGCTCTTGGAGCGCAGATCGGTGTTGGTGATCTCGTTGATCTCGTTTTCCCATTCATCGAACATGGCACCCGCCACACTCTCCACGCTATCGATGCGGCTGGAGACGTCTTCGGCTTCGCTCTGGGCGTCCTCGTATTCGCTCTTCAGTTTTTCGTAGATGGTTTCGAGTCCGTTGCCATCGAAGCCGGTGAGCTCCTGGAAGGCCTCGTAGGTGGTTTGGATTTGCTCCTTGGCTTCCACCTGGTCCTCGCGGGCCGCAGCCATGCGGTCCACCAGGATCTCACGCTTGTGCACACCGACCTTTTCCATGGCGGCGTAGTAGGCGGATTGACAGGAACCAAATCCAATGATCAAAAGGGCGGGAAGAATGAGATTGCGCATCGGAATAGAGGGGGGCTCTTGAGGGTTCGGGTCGCGCGGGACCGGGGGAAACCGCGCTGCTGGCGCATAGCCTACAATCAGTCTAGCCGGGGGAAACCCCCGACCGCTGAATCCCCAGGAACCTGACGGGCCTGACAGGTGTAGCCGCCGAATTCGAAAGGGGTTCTCCAAGCCCTCCCATGAAAATTCGACCCCCGCGGCTCGGCTTGCGAGCGGCGGGGGCCGGAATCTTGAAGTGTTGATGCAGGGCAAGTGACGCCCCTGGGACAGGCGTTACTCCAAGAACAACGACACGGCATTGGTGAAGTTGCTGTCGCCGCCATTCTCACGGTGCCATGCCTGGAAATTCCAGGTCTCGCCAGCCTGTCCCACAATGTCGCCACTGGGACCCCGCAGGTTGGAGGGATCGATGACATGCGTGCCTTCTCCAAGGGTCGATGTGTAGAAGATCTCAAAGTTCCCGTTGTATCGGCCGAAGGCAGCACCAGCGATGCAGAAGGTTCCCGAACTACCCGGAGGGGTCACCGAGGTGGTGCCCTGTCCCACCAGGAAGTATCCGAATTGGTTGAGGGGCATGGCGCTCGCGTACAAGACTTTGGTGCCCACCGTGAAGGGGGTACCCGTCAAGCGGAGGAAGCTATAGTCCCCGGTGGAGTTCGGCGTGCTTTGGCAGAACTGATGGGCCGGCGTGGTGTTGGAAAACGGGTGGACCGTTGCGGCGGCTTGAACATTGAACGTGCCATCAAAGTCGGTGACAGCACAACCAACGTATCGGCTTGCATAATTGCCGCCCTCATAGCGCGAGGCGCTGGCGGGGCGCTTGAAGTCCGACTGGGACAGCTCCCGCACAACCATCCGGCGATCGACGATTCCGAATTCCAAGGTGTTGGTCAAGTCCATCGCCGTGGTGTAGCAGGTGTAGGTGCTTGCGGAGGTGGTGCTGAACTCAACGTAGGTCAAATTGAACCGGGTGGCCGAAACGCTGATCGCAGGGTAGCGCGGGCGGTTGAGCTGGTTGGTGTGCTCGCCCAGTTTGATGTTCGTGCCTCCAAAGAGGGTATCCCCGTTGTAGCCAAACATCCAAATGGTGGGGGTGACCCCAGAGTTGAACATCAGGGGTGCTCCGTAGGTGGGCGCGCTGTTGATGCCGTCGACCTGGGCCAGGCCGGTGGAAACATCCAGGTCCGCCAGGGTGGCTGCCGGGGAAATGTCGTAGCCCACAAGGCCGCTGTTGGTCGATCCGTCGTCGGCAAAGCGCTGCGAGATGACTTGCTGATCGCCTGTCGCAATCTCGGTGTTGATGAACAGGATGCGCCATTCCGCCACGATCGCTTCGCCCGAGGACTCGGACACCCGGATCTGGGTGTCATTGAATGAGGAAGAAGAGGTGACCGCTGCCAGGTTGCTGAGGGTGGGCGGAGTCACGGTGCTGAAGGGCACGATCGGGGTGATCATCCGACGACGAATGTTCGTGGAGCTCGTGGAGGCGAAGGTCCTCTCCCAGACGGAAATGAACAGGGAAGCGCCCTGGGACTTGCCGCCCAAGTCGTGGGCACCATTTTCCCATGTGGCGTTGGCATCTCCGATGAGCACGACCGGGCTTTGCTGGGTGATGTCGTTGGCGTCGACCGTGCGTCCGATGATCTCCCAGTATCCATCGGCATTGAGTCGCCTGCTGGTCACCAGGAATTGGTCGGACGTGTTGTCGTTGGCCACCATCGGCGTTTTCACGTTGTCGGTGGTGAAGTCGATGGTTGTCGTGGTATCCACGGATCCATTGGACGGGGTCCGGGTTTCAATCCAAACGTCAAAGTCCGTGGCGGACCACTCGCTGGAATGCACAAAGGCAAAGCGATCGGTGCCCTGGTCGTAGGCCACATCCGGCTCCGTCAGGTTGCGGGTGTAACCGGGGTTTACCTGATAGGTTGTGAAAACAGGGTCGACAACGACCGGCGCCACCGAGTCCTTCATGAAGGAAGCGGGCACGGTGAGGGTGATTCGGTCCGCGTTGGCCTCGATCGGCAGCTCCAAACGCTGGCCAGCTCCGTCGATCACCAGGGCCTTGTCATATTGGACACCGCCGAATTCGTTGAGGTAGGCCAGGGCACCCGATTGCTTCTCAAAAATCAGGTCTGAGGTCACGTCGATGCCGAGAACCAGGTCGGCGTTGACACCGGAAACCTCTAGGGCAAAACTCTGTTCCACGGACTCGAGTCCCATGTCGTACCAAACGTCAATGGGCCCCCGGTCGAGGATATACCGGTCGTCCGTACGACGGATTCCAGTCCTGGGGTCCAGGGAAATGGGTTCTCCGCCAATCGTTGCGGAGCCCAAACGCATGGTCACGCCGTAGGTCTTGGGGGCATGGCTACCCAGGAAGGGCATATAGGTGAAGCCCTCGGATCCAAGGCTCGCTTTGTACGCCAGGCCCATGGCCCAGTGCTTCCCGCGCTGCACGTCATATCGCACTTGGGTCAAGGGAGCTGCGCCAGCATCCGATTTGTGGTCCTCCAAGAACTCCGAATCCGGGGCAAGGCTGGGATCCGCCACGGGTGTGATCACGATGGGGGTTCGCGGGGACTTGGCCGGGCGCAAGGCATTGTCGAGTGCCGGGCTCCATTGCCGTTCGTAGTCGAAATTCGGCTGGGTGGAAACCGGGTTCACGGCCGGGATCGGAGTGGAGGTCTCCGCTGCGGGCTCCTGGGTGAGTTGTTGGGAGGCCAGGGCGGGTGCGTGGGCCAGGGTGGCGGCGCATAGCAGCCAAAGGTGGGGGCGAATCTGCATTGGGGTGTGTTCTTGGTGGGGTCCGGGCGGGGAATAGGTCCGTATGTTTAGGAGCGAAGCCCGGATTCACGCCCCGACAGGGAACATGGAAAAGTTCTGTATTCTGGTTCTCAGCGCCCCATGCAACCCAATTCGATCCACGGGCAATGGCCTGGAAGCGCGCTAGGGCCTGTGTGCCCAAAAATTGGGCCAGCGCGCGTCCCAGAAACTTTTCCACTTTGATTGGCGGAGGGAATGGCCGGATTGCGTTCTCCCTGGAGCGAGGCCTGCCACAGCTTTTCCTACCCAGTCCGGATCGGGGGTGGCATCCTGCATTGCACGATGACCGACTCATTTGAAAAGAAGATTGTGGAGCTGCTCGCTTTGGCCTCGTCCGGGGACGAGGAGGCCAAGGGCGAGTTGGTGGAACAGCTGTATCGGGAGCTGCACAGCCAGGCCTACCGGGTCATGGGGCGGGATGCGGGCTCCCACACCCTACAGCCCACCGCGTTGGTGAACGAAGCCTGGATGAGGCTCCTGGGGCAGGGGGAAGCGAACTTCGTGGACAAGCGTCACTTCCTATCGGCCGCCTCAAAAGCCATGCGGTGCGTCATCATCGACCACGTGCGCAAGCGGGATTCGGTCAAACGAACCATCCCTGGGGTGCGCGTGCCCCTAGAGGGAGTCTTGGACAGTTTTGACCAGAGTGGAGTGGATTTGCTGGCCTTGGGTGAGGCTCTCGATGCGCTGAAGCGCGAATATCCGGACCTCTTGCCGGTTGTGGATCTGCGCTTTTTTGCGGGGCTCTCCATGAATGAGGTGGCCGAAACCCGAGGGGTGGCCCTGCGCACCTGCGAACGGGATTGGTACTTTGTGCGATCCTGGCTTCGAAAGCGCCTTGAGCCTTCCGGGGGCGCGCGATGAGTCAGGAACGCGGTGCTCGGGTTCGCAGCCTTTTCGATGCTCTCGAGGAGTTGCGGCCAAGCATGGATCATGGGGAGCGGAAGCGGTGGCTGGAGGGCCGGTGTGGAGAGGATTTGGAGTTACTCGAGGAGGTTTGGGGCCTTCACCGTGCTGCGGACAACCCGGACACCAACTTCCTGAATCCTCCGGTCATCCTCACCCAACCGGAGGACCTACTCGGCATGGACTTGCACGAGTATCGTCTGCACAGTTTGCTCGGTGTGGGAGGCATGGGGGCCGTGTATCGCGCCTATGGAAAGCACGGAAATCGGGAGGTGGCCATCAAAGTTTTGCACCCCAGCTTCTTCGGTGATCCGGAAACCCGGCGGCGCTTTGAATTGGAAGTGGAGCTGATTGGGAAGCTCAAACACCCCAACATCGTGCGTTTGTTGACCGCCGGTGAGGATGGGGGTCTGCTCTGGTTCGCCATGGATTTGGTCGACGGTTGGAGCTTGGGAGAGTTGCAAAAGTTGCGGCGGGCAGATGAGGAGCTTCCGAAGGGCGCGCCGGATATTTCGGACCCCAAAGTCATGGCTCGAATTGTTCGCGACCTGGCCGACGCACTGGAATGTGCCCACGTGGAAGGCGTTTTACACCGGGACATCAAACCTGGGAACCTGCTGATCGATCGCGAGGGCAAGACCCACCTGGCGGACTTTGGGTTGGCGCGCATTTTGGATGCGGATCCGGTCACGCGCACGGGGTTGGTGGGGGGTACTTGCTCCTACATGAGTCCGGAACAGGCGCGTCAACTCAAGGATGCTGTGACCGCCCACTCGGATATCTATTCGGTGGGGGCCGTGTTGTACGAACTCCTGGCGGGCAAGCCCCCGTTCGGTCTGGACGGTAGTCCTGCGGTGCTGCGCCACATTGCGGAGGAGGAAGTTCCCGCGCTCTCCAAGGGTCGGCGCGGGGTCGAACCGGCCCTGGCCATATGCGCACAGAAAGCCCTGCGGCTGGCCCCTGAAGAGCGCTATGCGAGCGCCCAAGACCTGTCCCAGGACCTGACCCGGTGGCTTGCAGGGAAACCGATCCTGGCGCGGTCTCCTGGCTTGATCGCCCGGGCTCGCTCGCGGGCTCGGTCCCGCAAGTTCGTGGCATTCAGCGCCACCGGCCTGGTCCTGATCGCTCTTGTGGCGAGCGGGTCTGCCATGTGGTGGAACAAACGACAAAGCGCAAGGGCCGATTGGGGAACCATCACGGTCGATGGATCCAAGCTTCCTGCGGAGACCCGGATTCAGGCCGAAGTACTTCGATTTGGAACAGCCGAAAGCCTCATGGATACGGCGAATTCTCCGTTGGGGGGAAAGCAATGGAGTGTGAAATTGCCGGCCGGAGTGGTCTGGATTCGCGTGCGAACTCCAGGGCAGCCGGCGCGCGAGATGGTGCGCAGCATGCTGCCCCATGGAGAGGTCGGATGGGTTCCAGAGACCGTCCATGCTTTGCCCACCACCGTCTCTTTCATTGACGTGGCAGCGGGTACGCCTCGCGTGATGACTCCGCGCATGGGAAAGGACCCGCTCTATCAAGACATCGTGGTGCAACCTTTTCAAATCGGGCAGTTGCCCATCAGCAACCGAGAGTTTGAGCAGTTCCTAAACGAGTCGGGGCGGACTCGTGGAGAAGGCACAAGCAAGCGCCGCGCGGATTTGATGCCCAGTTCGGGCGTTCCCGATTGGGGGGATTTGCCGGCCACCGGTATGAGCCAAGAACTGGCTTTGGCGGCGGCTGAATGGTGGGGTTGCCGACTGGCCACGCGGGCGGAATGGGAATGGGCTGTCTCGCAGCACCTTTCCCTGGGACCCGATGGCCTCAAGATCTTGACCAACCAGGATCCGTGGCTACTCGACGGGGACAACAACAAGAGCACATTCCTTGCCTACCTGAAGTTTGCCGAAATGAGCCAACCCGCAAGTCAACTCGGCCCCAATGAAATGGGGATTGCGAATGTTCGGGAGTGGACCATTTCCCCCCTGCTGCACGAGTCGCAGGGATTGTTTTCATGGGTCGCTGGCCGGGTTCACATTTGCGGTGTGAATTGGCAAGTGCCATCGTCCGAGATCGACTTGATGTGGATCAGGAACATGGCAAGCACGATGTCCACGTTGCCGTCCGGCGACGTGGGATTCCGATTGGTTCGATAACAACAAACGACAAAAATGACTGAAACGATTGTTCAAGGTGCATTCTTCGCTCAGCTCCACCTCATGTTTGATTGGAAGGACGAGGGGCCCGACGCATTGGCCGTCGCCGGTGTAGAACGGCGCCAGCAACTCTTCCAATTCCTGAACAATGACCTTGCGAAGGGAGACTCGGCTGCCCACTTAAAGAACTTTCTCTGCACCGATCGGGTGTTCCGAGCATCCAGTCCAGCCCGAGTTCTTGCGGGCGTTGTGGCGTCCGACGGTTTGAGTATTCTTCCCCTGATGACAGGTACGGACAGCGTGCGCGGTTTGGTGGACGAGGGCGTGCAATCCCTGTCGGGGTTCATCGGAGCTGGTTACACGCGGGCGGGTGTTTCACCCCCGTGGGCGGGCTTGTCCGTCCAGTACACCTGCAAGCAGCTTGTGTGGGACCCCAAGAAGATGAAATGGGTTTGGGAGTACAACTACAACATGGCCGAGTTTGGTTCGTCGCGCTTGAGCGGCGCGGAGATTTCAGCGCGCTTCCTCGCGGCCATTGCGACGGCCCCGAACCCTCCCAGTCAGGCGGAGTTGGTCGAGCTTAGAAAGATCCAGCCGAACTATCGTTTGGCTTGCTCGCTGGAGCGGGACGAGTCTGTGGGGGCCTAGGTTGCACGCGGAGCCGGGGTCGCTGCGTGCGAACGCCTAGGCTGCGACCCTGGATCATGTGGCGCGCACAACCGGGCAAGCACGCGCCCTCGCGGACCGCATCGGCGGTCCGCGAGGGCGCATTTCATAGGGAGACTTCCAAGCCCCTCGCGGCGATCATTCAAATCGGATTCGAATGCTGTTGGTGAAGTTGCTGTCCCCGGAGCTTTCACGGTGCCATGCTTGGAAGTACCAGTATTGACCCGCTACGGCGGGAACGGGGCCGCCGGGAGCGGGGAGCTGGGCCGGATCCATGGTGAGCGTGCCTTCCCCTGTGCTCCCGGTGTAGAAAATCTCAGTGGGTTGGTTGTAGCGTCCGAACGCTGCACCTCCGATACAGAAAACACCGGAGCTTCCAGGCGGGATAAAACTGCTTTGCCCTCGACCGGCTAGGAAGTAACCGAATTGGTTCAAGGGCATGGCGCTGGCGCGCAGGGTTTTGCTCCCCGTCGTGTCCGCCGATCCGGTCATCGTGATAAAGCCGTAGTCGCCCGTGGAGTTGGGGTACCCAAAGCACATTTGCTTGACGGGGCAGGACGACAAGTTTTGGGATTGCGTCGTAGCCCACTGGGTGGCCAGGGCTCCTCCCGTATCGGTGACGGCAGTCGCCGTGTAACGACTGCCGTAGTTTCCACCATCGTATCGGGATGCAGTCGCCGGGCGCTTGAAATCACTGCCATCCAGGGAACGCGCAACCACTCTACGATCGATCACTCCAAAATCATGTTGGCCCGTAAGGTCCAGCGCCGTGGTGTAGCAGGTCACCCCGTGGGGTGGCGTGGGGAGGTTTTCGAGATACGTCACATGGAAGCGGGTGGCCGATACGGTGACGGCTGGGAGCATGGGCTGGTTGGTGGTGCTGGTATGTTCGCTGCGTTTGATACGGACGCCACCAAACAGGGTGTCGCCATCCATACCAAACATCCAAATTGCCCACTCCACCCCCGATTCCACGTACATGCCCGCGATCCCGTAAGTCGTGCCACCATCGGGTCCAATGACATTGTCCAGGCCTGTGGTGACATCGAGATCTTCCAGTGAGTAGTTGGAGTAAAGGTCGAATCCGATCGTGGGGGCGACCATGGTTCCGTCGTCCGCAAACCGCACGGTTTCCATGGACTCTATGCCCGTTGCAATTTCTTGGCGTGCATAAATGATGCGCCACTCGGCTACGAGCGCCGTACCGGAGGATTCAGAGATTCGAACTTGGGTGTCGTTGTGGGCGGAGGAGATCGATGTGGCCTCCACTAGCGAGAGGAGGGGTGGGGTGGTGGTGCTGAATGGAACGATGGGCGTGATCGTCCTTCTCCGGGAGTTGACGTAGGTGGATGAGAAAAAGTGCCGATCCCATACGGACATGAATAGGGGCGTTCCCTGGGACTTTCCGCCCAAGTCGTGATATCCATTTTCCCAATTTGTATCGGTGCTACCAATCAAGAGGACCGGGCTGAGCTGGTTGATGTCTAGCGCGTTGACCGTGCGACCTATGATCTCCCAACGACTATTCGAATCTCGACGGCGGCTGGTGACCAGGAACTGGTCGGAGGTGTTGTCATTCGCGACCATCGGATCTCGGACATCCTGGGAGGTAAAGTCGATGGTTGCCAGGGTGTCAAAGGCCCCCGTAGGCGACCTAGTTTCGATCCAAACGTCGTGGTCCGTCGCGGACCACTCGCTGGTATGCACGAACGCGAATCGATCGGTAGTGAGGTCGTAGGCCACATCAGGATCGGTGAGGTTGAAACTGAAACTGCCGTGTACCTGAAAGGTGGAAAGGATCGGATCCACGACCACGGGTGCCACCGATTGGGCCATAAAGGATGCCGGCACGGTCAAGCGGATCCCCCCGGGGCCGGCATCTATGGGAAGTTCCAAGCGCTTACCGGAGCCATCGAAAACGACCGCATGGTCGTAGGTGACACCCCCCAGGTCGTTCAAGTAGGCGATGCCCGAGGCTCGCTGCGTCAACGCCAGTTCGGATTGAACGTCGATCGTCAGCACTAGCTCGGCATCGATCCCCGACACCTCTAGCGCAAAACTTTGCTCCACAGACTCCAGGTCCAGGTCATACCACACGTCGATGGGGCCCCTGTCGAGCACGAGACGGTCCGCTTGCCGCTCCACATGGGCATCGGCCTCCAGGTGGATCGGATCTCCGCCCAGGGTCGCGGAAGTCAACCGCATGGAGACCCCATAGGTCTTGGGAGCCTGGCTGCCCAAGAATGGCATGTAGGTGAAACCGCTAGCATCGGCTTGAGCCTTGTACGAACGACCCAGGGCCCAGTGGGTTTTGCCACGTGTGTCGTGCTGGACGCGCGTGATACTGGATTGACCGAGTTCGGTGCGAAGGCCCTTGCGGGGAACTTCTTGGTTGGAATCGGGGATCTCCGTCACAGGAGTGCTCTGTACCGGAGACCGCTTTGAGGGTTGGGCCATCACGGCCCCATCGATGGCTGGGGTGCTCACATGGGCTCGAACCTTTGCCTGAGGGTTGAAGGGCGAACTGGCAGATTCTGTTCTTTCAGGGGTTGCCCCGCCTTCCGTTTGAGCACACAGGAGTGCCGGGATCGTTGCCGCGGAAGCGACGCAAAGCAGGATTCGATAGGTGGAAAAGCTCAATGGATACCTGTGTTGGGATCTGGGGTTGGATCGTGTATCATCAAGCGATGCGGACTTTGAGTTGGAGACCCGCCAGCTTTGCTGGAAAAGTTTCTCCCAGAGAATTGGATTGGACTGGCAGCTCCAATGGGGTCCGCGAAAGGTCCCATGGGGGGCACGAGGAATGATTGAGAATTCCTTGCGGGGGGGTTGTCAGGCCCGAAGCTCTTGGTATGGTTCCGCCCATGTCGATCAAACCGCGCCATCTTTGTCTCCATACTAAGCCCAAGCTTGCTTGCGGTATGGAGTGGCGTCGTATGATCGGATGACGGAGGAAACAGTTCTCCGCGTCCCCCTTTAGGAGCGTCGCGGAGAACCAGATTGGTGGCTCGG